>DASPOT010000164.1:0-5677 GCA_035625875.1 Mycobacterium sp.
CGAACGCGTGATCGCCGCGACCGGGCAACGCAGCCGCGAGATCGTCTACGCGATCTGCAGCCTGCCGTTCGAGCACGCCCGCGCAGCCATGATCGCCGCATGGGCGCGCGAGCATTGGGGCATCGAGAACACCGTCCACTATGTGCGCGATGTGACCCTCGCCGAGGACGCCTCGACCATCCGCACCGGTGCCGCTCCACAGGTCATGGCGAGCCTGAGAAACACTGTTCTGAACCTGCACCGTCTCGCCGGCGCCGCCAGCCAACATCGCCGAAGCCTGCCGCGTCACCGCCTTCAGCGCCGACCGCGGCCTCAACATGCTCATACAACATCGAAGCGCCAGGCCACAAGCGTGCTAATCAACAACGCCGGAGCCCTGGGGGTCCCCCCCAGGCAAAACAGGCCCGACTGTAGGAAGGACCGCGTGCTACTGCTTGGAGTTCCAGACGAGCAGGGCCATGATGGCCGACGCCATCTCCTTGCCCGATTGGAGGTCATCGCCGGGTGTGGGTCCTCGCCCATCCCAGCGAGCGAGGGCGTTGGTGCGTCGTTCGAGAAGATCTGCGGGGATCGACTCGCTACCTTCCACGGCGAGTTCGCGGTAGACGGTCGCACGGCTGACGCCGAGCATGGAAGCAATCGTGGAGACTGGCTCGCCGCTGCTGTGTCTTCTAGTGTCAGCGCGGTCCCATCATGCCGCCGGGTCCCATCATGCCGCCGCAACCACCCATCATGCCTCGCATCATCGCGGGCATTCCGTCGCGCACGAACCCGGTGACCTCACGGGCGTGGGCGCGGATGGCGTCGGTGAGGGTGGGATCGTCGGAGGTTTCCTCGGCGATTACGCCTGTGGGCGTGAGCGTCAACTGGCGGCGGTAGCCGCCGGCGTTGCGGAACAGCGTTGGCAGGCTCTGGCTCATACACATGACCTCGGAGCCCTGGTCAACATGGGAGTACATGCTTGACACGTGTGCGTGCAGTTTCGCAGCGAGATCGGGAGCGTTTGACTGGGTGGTGGTGCGCACGCCACCGGGTATCTCTTCCACAACGCGGCTGACTTCGTTGTGCCGCATGAACATGTCCATGTAGAGGCTCATATCCGCTGGACTGGCACCCATCATGCCGCCGCAGTCGGTCAGGCGGATGCCCAGGACGGATGAACCAAGGATTTCCCGAAGCCCATATCCGATACCCATAACCGCGCTAGCACCGAGCGCAGCGAGCGCTGCCCGCCGAGTAAATCCAGCCATGCGGTGACCTCCTGGGCACCTTGATCATGTGTCTGTGGTGAATGAGCTTCGCGATCAACGTTGCCCGCGCAGCTACATCAAGCGGCGGTGAAATTCGTCGTCGTCCATTTCGATTCGCGCAATGCGGGCCGCCACCACGCCTTTGGGCCGGGTAGAACCGGTGCCCATCGGGGCGGCGGATCGCTTCGCTGCCTGAGGGCAAAGCGGACCGCAAAAAACATGGCGGTGAAGACGGTGCCCCAAAGGACAACGATCGCCGGGATATTGACGGTCACGCTGCACCAGCCCCAGCCAGCTCCGCTGTACCACGCCGTCATCGCAGTGCTTCCCAAACCTTGGCATCGGTTGCTTTGTTACCCATCAACGTGAACAATCCGGACACCGCCTAAGTGGTCCAGCGTCGGATCATGAAGACCGAAATGGTTGTAGTTATAGGGCTGGCGCAGCCAAATCTGTGGCCTGTGTCATCGGTTTCTCCGATTCCCGACGATCACTGTGCGGTCAAAATCGCTGAGTCAATGCCAATGCAGGTCCGCGGTCCGGTTGCTGTCGGGTATCCCGGCCGAACCGGCGTAGCCGCAACGAGTTAGTCACCACGCTGACCGAAGAGAACCCCATCGCCGCGCCCGCAACAATCGGGTTCAGCACGCCGAGTGCGGCAAGCGGGATCGCGGCGGTGTTGTAGCCGAAGGCCCAGCCAAGGTTCTGATAGATCGTGCGCAGGGTCTGCCTCGACAACTCGATCGCAAGCACGACACCATCGAGTCGGCCGGACATCAGCGTGATATCGGAGGCCTCAATGGCCACGTCAGTGCCGGTGCCGATCGCAATGCCCAGATCGGCCTGCACCAGGGCGGGCGCGTCGTTGACGCCATCGCCAACCATCGCGACCACCCGGCCCTCGTCTTGGAGCCGCCGAACCTCGATCACCTTGTCCTCCGGCAACACCTCGGCCAGCACTCGGTCGATGCCGACCTGTTTGGCGATCGCGGCAGCCGTGCGGGCGTTGTCGCCGGTGATCATGGCGACCTGCAGCCCCATGGCGTGCAGCCGATGGACCACGTCGACGGCGTCGTCTTTGACCGTGTCAGCCACCGCGAGCACACCCACAACCCCGCCGTCCCGGCCGACGAACACCGCGGTGCGGCCCCGCTCTTCCAGCTCCGCGGCCGCCACAGCAAGGTGCTCAGGCACAACCAAATCGTGCTGGTCGACGAGCGTGCGCCGCCCGACCAGCACGGGCCGGCCATCGATTTCGGCCCGCACCCCGTGCCCGGCCAGGTTGGCGAACGCCGTAGCGGCCGGAAGCTCCAACCCCCGCTCGCGCGCACCGGCGACGATCGCCGCGCCGATGGGATGTTCGGAGCCCGACTCGACCGCCGCGGCGATCCGCAGCACCAGATCAGGCTGCCGCCGCTTGCCGGCGATAACATCGGTGAGCTGCATCTGGGCGCGCGTGAGGGTGCCGGTCTTGTCGAACACCACGGTGTCGATCTTCTTCGAGGCTTCCAGCACCTCGCCGCCCTTGACCAGGATCCCCATGTCCGCGCCGCGGCCGGTGCCGACCATGATCGCCGTCGGGGTGGCCAGGCCCAGCGCACACGGGCACGCGATGATCAGCACCGCGACCGCGGCGGTCATGCCAGCGACCGGGTTGGCGGCGATCAGCGCCCACCCCGCGAACGTCGCGACGGCAACACCAAGAACGGCCGGCACGAACACCGCCGAGACCCGATCAGCCAGCCGCTGCACCGGGGCCTTGCCGCCCTGGGCCTGCTCAACCAGGCGCACAATCTGCGCCAGTGCGGTGTCGGCCCCGACGGCGGTGGCGCGCACCGTCAGCAGCCCATCGGTGTTGACCGTTGCCCCGGCAACACGGTCACCCACCGTTTTCTCGACCGGAACCGACTCGCCGGTCAGCATCGACTCATCGACGGCGGCGCGTCCGTCGATAACCTCGCCGTCGACCGGAATCTTCTCCCCGGGCCGTACCCGCACCAGGTCTCCGACTTGGACCTGGTCGACCGGGACGAGGCGCTCCTGGCCGTCGACGAGCAGCCGGGCTTCCTTGGCGCCCATCTCCAGCAGCTTGCTGATCGCCTCCCGCGTCTTGCCGTGGGCTCTGGCCTCGAAATAGCGGCCCAGCACCACGAACGCGATGATCAACGCCGCGGTGTCGAAGAACAGCGGTCCACCAGCGAACAGCTGATAGATCGAGTAGATGAACGCGGTCAGCGTGCCCAGCGCGATCAGCGTGTCCATGTTCGCGGTCTTCTCCCGCGCCCGCTGCGCCGCCCCCCTGAGAAACGGCCACCCCGCGACGAATTGCACCGGCACCGTCGCGGCGAAGGCCAACCACCCCGCCCAGGGGTAAACGCCAAAAAACATCGTCAAGCCAGACGCCAGCAGCCCCAACGGCCAGGCCAACCACACCCGCCGCAACCAGGCCCGAATCCCGCGCCTGGCCTCCTCGCGCGGCGACGGGTGGCTCGCGGTGACCGGCTCGAGGTGATAGCCGATACGATCCAGCGCCTTGCGCAGCCGCTCGATCTGCGGCGGACGGTCTTGCACGTCACCGCGCAGGCCCAACAGCGTTCGCCCGATCCCGCCGATGACTTTGCCCACTATGCCGCCGTTGCCGCTATCAGCCGAGCGCGCGGCACGCGCGGGCACCGCCGCCGCAGGGACGTGCTCCGCATCCGCGATCGCCGACAAGACCGCAGCCCTGTCGCAGAGAGCGGGCGAATACCGGATCACAACCGATGCCGTCCGCGGATAGACACGCACCCCGCGCACACCGGTCAGCTTGCCCACCGCCTCCTCGATCGCGACGGCCCGGACCCCGTCGATACGAAACCCGTTGGCCTGTATACGCATCCGCCCCGCCGCGTCGGATGCAACGGTCAACCCGGCATCCCGGTCAGCATCAATGGTCAGCATCAGTGGTCCAGGTTCCCTGACTCCGCCGCCGCCGGCGACGCAACTTTCTCGTTCGCCACCGCTGACGGTGAAACTCCCTCCCCGCTGCGCTCTATCGCCTCGGCGAACATGTCGGCGGCCGCCAGTCGAGCCCGCTCGGCGCCTACTTCAGCCTTGCGGGCACCGCGGATACCACAGGCGAGAGCGGTAACCGTTGCCTCCCGCCACGGAGCCTTCGCCACCACCCTGTGTAGCGCCTCATACGCCGCAAAAGTCACCAGGTGGGGCGCCGCCTTCACCAAGAATCCATGCCATGCCATCTCGAATGCTCCCTTCACAATCGTTGCCCGTCACAGGATTGCGGACAGCCACAGTCCTGGCCGCCACGCCTACTTCTGGACCGCAGTAATCCCAGCCGCCGGCGCGACTGCTGTCTCGATCACTTGCTTGCTGGTGTCGCCAGCTACTGGCTAGCACCGAGAATCTAGTGCTCGTCATACCGGGCCTCCTGCCGCCGCCGTCTCCTTCTCGGCAGCTTCGCCGACCGCGGCACCACTCAGCAGCGCATGCGGACCCGTAAGCGCCGGTGTGAATTTGACCGCCTCAATCAACTCCTCAATGGCCGCTTGCCCGCGGCCATCCACCACCGCCGTGGAAAAGCACGTCTCCAAGTGGTTGTGCAACATCACCCGGTTCGCCCGCTCCAGCGAGGACTGAACCGCTGAAATCTGCTTCATCACATCCACGCAGTACGCGTCGGACTCCAACATCCGAATGATCCCGTCGAGGTGGCCCCGAACCGTCTTGAGCCGATTCAGCGCCGCCCGCTTCTTCGCCGTCAACTCGTTGCTCATAACTCGCTCACTAAACTCGCACCGACACCGGACGGGTCCATCGTACCCTACCCCACCCGGGGTGGGCTAGAGCGAAGCGCCCTGTGCGCTCACGATGGCCGGCCAAGGCGAGCCTGCCGCTGCCTGCCGAGACTCGTTCGGCAACCGAGGAAAGCCAGCGCCAGGTTTGTATGCGGTGGCAAGTCCGGAATTAGAAGACCACCACCTGCAGAAATCGATTCCGGTGCCGGCGGCGCGCAGGGTGTCTCTCTAGAGACAAGTCCTTAATGTGCGATTTACGTGGCGGTCTTAGGCTGGGCGCCAACCGAAGGGAGTAGCCAAGTGGGCAACATCCAAGCACGTGTGCGGTCGCGGACCGATCTGTGGTTGCCGGCAGTCCTGCTGATTTTGGCTGGTGTGGGCTGGTGGTGGTCAGTGGTCAGCGCCGCCGGCATGCGCGGCGACACAATGTCGATGTCGATGGGCGCCCAGTCCACGATGTCGTTGGCCGCGTTCCTCATCGCGTGGGTGGCGATGATGGCGGCGATGATGCTTCCCACGGTCCTGCCCGTTGTTCGCCGCTATGCCCGCGCCGTCGCCGGCAACGCCGCTCCAGCGATCATATTCGTCGCCGGTTACCTGGCCGTCTGGAGCGTGGTGGGCATCCCCGCCTTT
>DASPOT010000165.1:0-90589 GCA_035625875.1 Mycobacterium sp.
GCACGGGCTCTCCACCGGCCAGCAACACGACCTGCTGGTGGGGTTGGTGCGCTCCCACATCGCCGCGGTGCTCGGACATCCCGACAACGACATCGACACCAACCGGGCCTTCCAAGACCTCGGCTTTGACTCACTCAGCGCCATCGAACTACGCAACCGCCTCAAAACCGCCACCGGGCTCACCCTCTCCCCCACCCTCATCTTCGACTACCCCACCCCCACCACCCTCGCCGAACACCTGCACAGCAGAATCGAGAACAGTGCTGGCAGCAGCGGGACGCGGCTGATGAAATTCAACGCGATTGTCAAAGAGCTGCGAACGCTAGCTCTGAACCCGGAATGGACCGTCACAGAGAAGTCACAGCTTGCTTCACAGATCGAAAAGCTGCTGGAGTCCTTGACCACCCCGGACGGTTACGGCCGGCGAAACGACGATGACCTCGACATCGAATCAGCAACCGATACCCAGCTTTTCGCAATCCTCGATGAGGAACTGGGGCAGTAAGTCGGCCCCCCGTCGTCGAATCCTCACTCGACCCGTGTGATCCGTCCGGTCGAGCCGTCGACCTCGATCACCTGCCCAGTGCGCAGCACCCGGCTGGCCTCTACCGATCCCACGACACACGGGATGCTGAATTCGCGCGCGACCACCGCGGCGTGCGACATTTCGGCACCGGTGTCGACGACGACCGCCGCGGCATAGCTGAAGAACGGTGTCCAGCCGGTGTCGGTACACTCGGCGACCAGCACCTCACCCGGCTGCAGATCGTCGATCGAATCCGACGTCAGTATCCGGACCGGTCCCTTAGCTATGCCCCCCGACACCGGGATGCCCGTCAACGACTCTCCGGGCTCCAGTTTTCTCGCCCCGTCGGAGCGGGATTCCCACCGTTGCACGAAATACATCGGCGGTCGACTGCGCTCTAGGCGCGCGCGCTCGGCCTTGCGGCGCGAAATACGGTCGCGCACGTCCGTTGGTGCACGCGTCAGTTCGTCGCGGACCAGATAGAAGACGTCACCAGGCTGTTCGATGACGCCACAGGCCGCTAGCCGTGAGCCGAGTTCGCGCGCGATTAGCCGGTAATTGTGCGTGTACCGGATGGCGCCATCCCGCGCGCGCTCGCGGGACTGCTGGAATCCGGTGCCCAAGCGGGCGAGCAGCCGCAGCCGCGGGCCCATCGACGGCGTCGGCGTCACCGGTCGCTCGCGCGAGCTGGCGAGTTTGGCGACAACATCGAGCAACCGCGCCGGGGAGTCGGCGAACACCGGGCTTGACAGCTCGGTCTCGCTGGGCCCACGGTGGCCGTACTCGGCGATGACGGCGTCGAGTCGCCCGGCGAACTCCGGATGGTTGGCGCGCAGGTACACCAGTGCCCCGTCGGGGTCGGACCCGCGCAGCATCGCCGCAATGGACTCGTCAGCTCGTGCGCGCGGGGCCAGATCGTATATGCCCCGCATCAACCCGGCACTGGACAGGTTCTCGGCACCACCCTTGAACTGGGAGGCGAGGCGCTTGCCGCCCTGTCGCTCGATGAGGCCCATGATCGGAACGACCCCTGCCGAACCAAGGGCGGCCACAGCCCACGAACTGGCGACCGCGTCACGGACACAACGCAATTGGCTATGCAGCTCGTCATCGGTGCGGTCCGCGTAGTACGCCGCGTCACGCTGCTGCTCGCGCGCTTCGCTCTCGATCCGACGGGTCTCCCGGGCCGCGCCGGCGAGAAGGATGACGATCTTCGGCAGCCGGCGGGCCACATCCCACTGTGCGATCTTGCCGGACGCAGGAACGTCAATACCGGATGCTGCTCCGAACAATAAGTCCCGCCAGGCCGATGGGTCGGCTCCGGGAAGCATTGCACTGGCAGCGCGCGACACCGTGAGGTTGACGTAGATGTTGTGGCCGAAACACCCGACATGCTCCTCGGTCATCGCTCGGCGGATCTCGCCTTTCATCTGCACGATGTAGGCGGCCAGGGCGCCGGTGGCGCGCATCGCCTCCATCGCCAGTTCCAGTGACAGCGGGGTCATCGGCCCCGGGAACGCTTCGGCGATGTTGGCACAGGTGAACGCCGGCCATTCCGGGTCGACGGTGGTGTCGAATTCACCGGAGGCGCCGCTGTCGTTGGCCGGGTGGTGAAGTCGCTCGTCGCTGCGCGGCGGCGGTGTTGGTGTCCAGGGGAATCGCCACGGCATGACCAGCCGCCGAGCGCCAAAGTAGACATGTTCGCGGTTAGCGCGGCGGAAGTCGGTCACGCAGTCCCGGCTAGTCCAGACCGGGACAAAGCCGAGTTCACGCAGCCGGCTGGTGTCTACGAGCCGATCGGTGAACGTTAGGCGACGAATTCCTAACCAGCGCAGCGCCCCAGCCCAACGATTCGCATCGAGTTCGATGTAGGGCTTCCCCAGGATGTCAGCTACATCCCGCAGCGCGACGACATCATGGGCGGCGAGGTTTACCTGGCCGGTCCACCGCGGGTGCTCGACCGCATCGGCGGCGAAGCGGGCGAGATCGTCGTGATGGATGAACTGCCCGACGTTTCGTTGGCCCTTGAGCCCAACGATGACGGGTCCGGCAAAGCGGCGCTGGGTCGCGCCGGTCGCATCGCGGCCCATCACGTGGGTCGCCCGCACCAGTAGAGCGCTGGTAGCGGACGTATCTGTGCGCCACATGGGATCCGACTGGCACAAGGAATCTTCGGTGGCTGACCAGGGGCCCGTCGAGATCACCACGACGCGGGGTACCGCCGTGCGTTTCGCCGCATCGAGCATTGCACCGGCGTCTGCCACACCGGCGGCGAAAGTGGTGGCTGCGTCATCGCCGCTGCCGACGACTCGTGGTACGTACACCAAAGCATCTACCGCGGCGCCGCAAGATCGCCGGCCCCGGGATGAGAAGAGCCACTGCGGCTTCTGTGACGCTTCCGTCACCTCGTGACCGCGACGCGCTAATTCGCCGATCACGCAAGACGTCACATCCCCCGGGATGCCAGTGACCACTACCCGCATGGTGCAAACCTTGTCTTCGAGTTATTCCCTGGCCCACAACATGAAGCGCGATCACATTCGATGCGACGGCAACCGACGATACTCGCCACGACGGCCGTGAACCGAGAGGTTCTGGTCTGCGGCTTTTGGTGATCGGTCAGGCCCAAGGCCGACGCGGCGGTGCAGCGCCGCCAGCGGCTGGGGCGCCCACCAGTTGGCCCGTCCCAGCACATGCATGAACGCGGGCACCAGCAGCATCCGCACCAGCGTGGCGTCCATCAGCACCGCCAGCGTGAGACCAACACCACACATCCGCATGATCGACACGTTCGAGGCGCTCAGCGCCGCAAACGAAATCGACATCAGCAGCGCCGCTGCCGTGACCACCCGGCCGACGCGCGCCAGACCTAAAGCGATGCATTCGTCGTTGCCAGCAGACGTTCGTGCGTTTGGGGGTATCGCCAGCCAGTGCTCGCGGATGCGGGACACCAGAAAGACTTCGTAGTCCATCGACAGACCAAAGGCGATGCAGAACAACAACACCGGGACATTGGCCACCAGCGTTCCTGTCATGGTCGTGCCCAATCCGCGCAGGTGTCCGTCTTGGAACACCCACACCAGCGCGCCGAACGTTGCGGTCAGCGACAGCACGTTGAGAATGAGCGCCTTGATTGGAAGTATCACGCTGCCGGTCAGCAGGAACAGCAGCACGAACATGATTGCCGCGATCACGGTCAGCACGGTGGGCAAGCGGCTGCTGATCGCCGCGGCGCTGTCGCGGTTGATCTGCGCGGTCCCGGTCAGGTCCACCCGTCGACCGGCGGGCCCAGCGATGGCGTGCAGCCGGTCGAGTTGAGTATCGGATGCCGCCGAGAACAACGGCGCCGTGCTGTTAACCGTGACAAACGCACTGCCGCCCGACATCCCTGTCGGAGCGGATGACGGTCCCGCACGGGCACCCGCGACGAATGTGCCGCCCGGTGCAGACACCGATGCCACGTCGGGCACCTGCGACAGGGCCGCAGCGTAGTTGTCCAGCTGCCCGGGCGTGACACCGGTGGCATCGGGGATGACCGCGATCACCCCAGCGGCCAGATCGGTGGCGAAATCGCGGCGTAGCTGGTCGCCGACCTGACGGGCCGACGCAGAGGTGGGGAGCACCCGGTCGTCGGGATAGCCCCACTTCACACCGAGGAACGGGGCGCCGAGCACCGTCAGCAGCGCTACCACGGGCAGTCCGAGAAGAACTGCGTGGCGCATGGCGAACTTAGTCCAGCGATACCAGAAGGAGCGTTCCACCGGCGGCAGGACGCGTTCAGGCCGACCCAGCAGCCGGCGGGCCGCCCGGCGCATATCGAATGCGTCAACCCGATCGCCCAGCAGCACGATCAGCGCCGGCGTCAACACCAGAGCGGTGACGACCGTGAAAGTCACCGCGGCCACGCCGGCATAGGCGAACGACTTGAGGAAATACATCGGGAAGAGCACCAGCGCGATGATCGAGAAACCCACCGTCATCCCCGAGAACAGCACGGTGCGGCCCGCGGTGGCCATCGTGGTGATCAGCGCGTCGTCCGGCGCGGCGCCGCCGGCCCGCTCGTCGCGGAATCTGCTGACGATCAGCAGCGTGTAGTCGATGGCCAACGCCAGGCCCATGGCGACGGTCAGGTTCAGAGCGAAGGTCGACACCTGGGTAATGAATGTGATCATCCGCAGCAGTGCCATCGCACCGACGATTGCCGTGATGCCCACCGCGATCGGCAGCGCGGCGGCCAGCAGACCACCGAACACCCAGACCAATACCAGGAAACTCAGTGGAATCGCGAACAACTCGATCACCAGCAAGTCGTGCTCTGACTGACTATTGACTTCTACATAGGCCATCGCGCCGCCCGCCTTGACGCTGACGCCGCCGCGATTCCCGACCAGTTGTTCAGCCACGGCCTTGGCGTGCTTCTGGCCGCCGCTGCCCCCGCCAGCGATGCCGGCGAAAACCAGACCGGACTTGCCGTCTTTGCTCACCAGTCCGGGCGCAGCGGGCGGGGGGACGGTCCACAGTGAAATCACATCACCGACGAAGGGCGAATGCTTCAGGTGCTCGACGATATCGGTGCCGACGGCGCGCGCGGCCGGGCTTTGCGCACCGTCCTGCGAGGTCACAATTAAGAGCAGCTGCACGTCGCCTCGACCGAACTTCGCGGACAACAGGTCGGCGGCATGGGCCGACTCAGACGTGGGGTCCTGGAAGCCGCCCGCCGCGAGGTTGCCGATGACCGGAAGACCAAGTACCGCAGCGCAAGCCATCACCAGCACCGCGATGGCGACGGTGAGCCGTGGTGCACGGATGGCCAGTTGAGCGATACGTCCCAGCAAGCGGGATTCCTTCCGTATAGCTACCCGGCATCGGTGCCACAAGTTCAGTTCAGGTGATATCCGGGGACGACTTCGAGAACCCGCCGCACCGAGCACTAAACGATCGAACGCTTGGTTTCTTTAGATCATTGCATAGCTGGGCTAATTTCGGCGGACTTCTACCACACTGCTCACCGAAACATGAGCCCTGAGCTGAGTCACATCGGTGGGTGGACTAACCGCCCACCTTCGATACGGCCACCCCATGCGAGCTGGGGTGAGGTGATCTTGATGCCCTGGGCGTGGCGTTCGACAAGTGACGCGTCAGATCGCGCGCGCCCCGGGGCCAGCACGGCCTCGATGAGAAACCATGGGATGCCGGCCAGGCCGAAGTCGCCGACCGCCAAGCTGGCGCCGTCGGGAATGTCGGCGACCGCCTCGGCGGCGGAGCCGACCAGTTTGTCGCGGGTCATGACTGCGGCGGGGCCAGCAGCCGGCAGCGGTTGGGAGGCAACGACAACCATAGCCAGTGATATCGCCGCCCGTGCGGCCCAAGCGAATTCGCCATTGATCGAGAACGTACTCGCGGTACTGCGGCAGTCGCATGCCCCGGCGCCCAGCCCCGCCCGACACCGGCATAGGGTGACGCCTATGTCGCTTTCCGGGAAAACAATGTTCATTTCGGGTGCCAGCCGCGGCATCGGGCTGGCGATCGCCAAGCGGGCCGCGCGCGACGGCGCCAACATCGCTTTGATTGCCAAGACCGCTGAGCCGCACCCCAAGTTGCCCGGCACCATCTATACCGCCGCCAAGGAGATCGAGCAGGCCGGCGGGCAGGCGCTGCCCATCGTGGGCGACGTTCGGGACGGCGATTCGGTCACCTCGGCGGTGGCCGAGACCGTCGAGCAGTTCGGCGGCATCGACATGTGTGTGAACAACGCTTCGGCGATCAACCTCGGATCCGTCACCGAGGTGCAGCTGAAGCGTTTCGACCTGATGAACGGCATCCAGGTGCGCGGCACGTATGCGGTCTCGCAGGCGTGTATTCCTCATATGAAGGGCCGGGAGAACCCGCACATCCTGACGCTGTCGCCGCCGATTCGGCTGGAGCCCAAGTGGCTGAAGCCCACGGCTTACATGATGGCCAAGTTCGGGATGACGCTGTGCGCGCTGGCGATCGCCGAGGAGATGCGCGCCGACGGGATCGCCTCCAATACGCTCTGGCCGCGCACCCTGGTGGCCACCGCCGCGGTGCAGAACCTGCTCGGCGGCGGCGAGGCGATGGCCCGGGCCCGTAAGCCCGAGGTATACGCCGACGCGGCCTACGTCATCCTCAACAAACCCGCCACGGAGTACACCGGCAACTCGGTGCTCTGTGAGGACGTGCTGGTCGAGTCGGGCGTCACCGACCTGTCGGTCTACGACTGCGTACCGGGCGCCGAGCTCGGAGTCGACCTGTGGGTGGAGTCGGTCAACCCACCGGGATACGTGCAGCCGTAACGTGTTTCGGTCCGGCCGCCACGGAGTACGCGCCGTGCGCGTGCGGTATCAGATATTGATACCAGCATCTGGTGTCTTGCATGACGTACTCCATGACGTTGCCTCTGGATGTTTCGACGCACGACCGCCTGCGCCAAATCGTGGAAGGCCGCTTCCGCAGCAACAACGCCGCGATCATCGAGGCCATCAACAAGCTTTGGGAAACGTTGCAAGATGAGGAACTCGACGCGGCCTACGCGGCTGCGGTCATGGAGAACCCGGCATATCCGTACGAATCCGCTGAGGAGCGCAGAGTTTCGAGGTCACGACGGAAACCACGGCTGCAGCGGAACCGGCGGTGAGCCCGACCCGAGGCCAGGTTTACCGCTGCGACCTCGGTGACAGCCCCAAACCCTGGCTGATCGTCTCCAACAATGCCCGTAACCGCCACACCGCCGACGTCCTCGCCACCCGGATCACCACCACGGCCCGCAGATTGCCGACCTGGGTTTCCCTAGCCGGCGATGACCCGCTGGCCGGCTACGTCAACACCGACATCAACCGGGCGCTTGCGGTCGCTTTAGCTCTCGCCCACTGACGACGGCCCGCCCGGCGGACCGCCCGGCGCTTACAGCAGCCTCGCCTGCTCGGGCTGCGACTCGACCGGTTCGATCAGCTCGGGTCCGTTGTTGCGCACATTGTTGACCAGTGTCGATATCTCGCGCATCCGGATGCCGCGCACGTCGGGAGGCGCGGCCAGCAGCTCGGGGTCCGGCGGGGCGTCGGGATCTAACCACCGGTCCCAGTCGCGTTCGGTCACGACCAGCGGCATCCGGTCATGAATCTCGGCCAGCTCGCCCACCGCGTCGGTGGTGATGATCGTGCAGCTCAGCAGCGACTCGGCTGATGTGTCGGGCTTCCACACCGACCACAGGCCCGCCATGAACAGCGGCTCGCCGTCGCCACGGTACATGTAGAACGGCGTCTTGCGGGCCTTCTTGCCCGCCGGGGTGTCCGGATTGACGCGCCATTCGTAGTAACCGTCCATCGGCACCAGGCAGCGTTTCGATTTGGCGCTCGACCGAAACGCGGGCGACGTGGTGACCCTGTCGGCGCGTGCATTGATCAGCAGCGGGCCCTTGGTCTCGGGTGCGGCGTCGGGGCCCGGCTTGGCCCATGGCGGCACCAGACCCCATCGCATGAGCCGCAGGCGCCGCGTGGGCTCGTCGTCGGGCTCATCATGGCGGCGGACGACAGTCGCTACGGTCGCTGTCGGCGCCACGTTGTAGTTCGGTGCGGCCGCATTGGAGCCGGCCGTCGTGGCCTCGTCGATCGCCTTGATCTTCTCGGCGAGCAACGCCGGATTGGTGGTCACCGCGAATCGTCCGCACATGCCTCCATGGTGGCAGAGCGCACGGACACGCGATGATGGACGAGTGACCACCTGGACGGCCCCGTGCACACCGACGCCGGTGTACGCGACCGTGACCGTGCCCGGCTCAAAATCCCAGACCAACCGCGCGCTGGTGCTGTCAGCGCTGGCGGCTGACCAGGGCCGGGGTTTCTCCACGATCAGCGGTGCCTTGCGCAGCCGGGACACCGACCTGATGATCGGTGCGCTGGGCACCCTGGGCCTGCGAGTCGACGTGGCCGGGTCCGAACTGGCGGTCAGCGGCAGGATCTCCCCCGCTCCGAACGCCCGCGTCGATTGCGGTTTGGCTGGCACGGTGCTGCGTTTCGTACCGCCGCTGGCGGCGCTGGCCAACTCGGCAGTGGAGTTCGACGGCGACCAGCAGGCCCGGGCCCGGCCGATCGCGCCGCTGCTGGACGCGCTGCGCGGTCTCGGTGTCGAGGTCGACGGGGCGGGTCTGCCGTTCCGGGTCCGGGGAAGCGGATCGGTCACCGGCGGCACCGTGGCCATCGACGCGTCGGCGTCGTCGCAGTTCGTGTCCGGCCTGCTGTTGTGCGGCGCGTCGTTCACCGAGGGGCTTACCGTGCAGCACACCGGTCCGGCGCTGCCGTCCGCGCCGCATATCGCGATGACGGTAGCGATGCTGCGGCAGGCCGGCGTGGAAATCGATGATTCAGCGCCGAACCGGTGGCGGGTGCGGCCCGGCGCGGTGGCGGCCCGCCACTGGGACGTCGAACCGGACCTGTCCAACGCCGTTCCGTTCCTCGCGGCGGCCATAGTCAGCGGCGGTACGGTGCGCGTCACCGGCTGGCCGCCGACCAGCATCCAACCCGCCGACATCATTCTGGGCATCTTAAAGCGGCTGAATTCTATTGTTGCCCACACTGATTCGTATCTCGAGGTGCGCGGGTCGGCGACATACGGGGGCTTCGACGTCGACTTGCGCGACGTCGGGGAGCTGACACCGGCGGTGGCGGCGCTGGCGGCACTGGCCACCCGGGGATCGGTGTCGCGGCTGACCGGCATCGCCCATCTGCGCGGCCACGAGACCGACCGGCTGGCCGCGCTGTGCACCGAGATCAACCGCCTGGGCGGCGACTGCCGGCAGACGCCCGACGGTTTGGTGATCACCGCCACACCGCTGCGGCCCGGTATCTGGCGCTCGTATGCCGACCATCGGATGGCGATGGCGGGCGCGATAATCGGGCTGCGGGTAGCAGGGGTCGAGGTGGACGACATCGCCACCACCGCCAAGACGCTGCCGGAGTTCCCGCGGCTGTGGACGGACATGCTGGCCGATCAGGGGCCCAGCGCTTGAGACCCGGCGACTACGACGAGTCCGACGTCAAAGTCCGCTCCGGCAGAGGGTCGCGACCGCGGACCAAGACCCGTCCGCAGCACGCCCACGCGAAACCGGCCATGGTGGTGAGCGTCGACCGCGGCCGCTGGGGATGTGTGCTCGACGGTGACCCTGACCGTCGGGTCACTGCCATGCGGGCACGTGAGCTGGGCCGCACCGCGATCGTCGTCGGCGACGACGTCGACATCGTTGGCGATCTGTCCGGTCGTCCGGACACCCTCGCCCGCATTGTGCGGCGCGGGCCGCGGCGAACGGTGTTGCGGCGCACCGCCGATGACACCGACGCCACCGAGCGGGTGGTGGTCGCCAATGCCGACCAGCTGCTGATCGTAGTAGCGCTGGCGGACCCACCGCCGCGCACCGGGCTCGTCGACCGTGCGCTCATTGCCGCCTACGCCGGTGGGCTGGCGCCGATCTTGTGCCTGACCAAGACCGACCTCGCCCCGCCGGAGCGGTTCGCCGGGCAGTTCGCCGACCTGGACTTAACCATCGTCACCGCCGGGCGCGACGACCCGCTCGATGCCGTCGCTCCCCTGCTGACCGGGAAAGTGACCGTGCTGCTTGGGCATTCCGGAGTCGGCAAGTCGACGTTGGTGAATCGTCTTGTGCCGGAAGCGGATCGGGCTGTCGGCGAGGTCACTGAGATCGGCAAAGGGCGGCACACCTCGGCGCAGTCGGTGGCGCTGCCCCTAGAGAAATCGGGGCATGGCTCCGGCTGGGTGATCGACACCCCGGGCGTCCGCACGTTCGGGTTGGCCCACATCGAGCCCGACGATGTGCTGTTGGCGTTCTCCGATCTGGCCGAGGCGATCCAGGACTGCCCGCGCGGCTGCGGGCACATGGGCCCGCCCGCCGACCCCGAATGCGCGCTGGACGCCCTGACCGGGCCCGCCGCCCGCCGTGTCGCCGCTGCCCGGCGGCTGCTGGCGACGCTTAAAGAAAGTTAGGCCGCCAGGCCGTCAGTGCTCTGGGCTCGCCGCGCCTCGGCTCGCTTGCTCCGCCGCCAGCCCCGCACGGTTGCGATCGCAGTCTTGAGCCCGCGTCGGCGTCCGGTTACTGGATCGGTGCCCGCGAAACCCGGTCCCAGCTCGGCGAACATCCGCTCGCTGCGGGTTTCCGGCGCATTGTCGGCGGTGTCGTGCAGGTACTTGTCCGGCAGCGACAACTTGGCGATGGTCCGCCACGTCTTGGCGTACTGCAGCAGGAACGGGCCTGTGGTGTAGGGCAGGTCGTACTTGTCGCAGACCTCGCGCACCCGTACCGAGATCTCGGCGAGCCGGTTGCTCGGCAGATCCGGATACAGGTGGTGTTCGATCTGATGGCACAGGTTGCCGCTCATGAACCGCATCGCGGGCCCGGCGTTGAAGTTCGCGCTGCCCAGCATCTGCCGCAAATACCAGTGGCCCTTGGTCTCACCGATCATGTCGGTCTTGGTGAATTTCTCGGCGCCATCAGGGAAATGCCCGCAGAAAATCACCGCATTGGACCACACGTTGCGGATCAGATTGGCCGTCGCGTTGGCCTTCAAGGTCGATGTGTACGTCGCGCCGGGTGACAGCGACGTCAGCGCCGGAAAGGCGACATAGTCCTTGAACAGCTGCCGACCGGCTTTGCGCACGAACTCGTGCAGCCGGACCCGGGTGTCCTCGGGAGCGGCCCGGCCCTTGAAGATCTTGCCGATCTCCACGTGCTGCATGGCGACGCCCCATTCGAAACCGATCGCCAGAATGGTGTTCAGCAGCAGGTTGAACAGGTGGTGACGCTTCCAGCGCTGGTCTCGGGTGACCCGCAGCATGCCGTAGCCGACGTCGTCGTCCATGCCCAGGATGTTGGTGTACTTGTGGTGGACGAAGTTGTGGTTGTAGCGCCAGTGCTTGGACGCCCCGCTCATGTCCCACTCCCAGGTCGAGGAGTGAATCTCGGGGTCGTTCATCCAGTCCCACTGGCCGTGCATGACGTTGTGGCCGATTTCCATGTTCTCGATGATCTTGGCCACGCCCAGCGTCACCGCGCCTGCCCACCACGCCGACCGCCGCGAGCTGGCGGCCAGCAGCACGCGCCCGGCCACCTCCAGCGTGCGCTGCGCGGCGATGGTGCGACGGATGTAACGGGCATCGCGCTCGCCGCGGGAATCTTCGATGTCGCGGCGGATGGCGTCCAGCTCAACAGCCAGGTTTTCGATGTCGGCGTCCGTGAGATGTGCGAATACGTCCATATCGGTGATCGCCATCTGTTGCCCTTCCGCAGTTCTGCAGTCGCTGACCTACGCTATCGTAACCTACGAACCCGTAGGTTACCAGTGAGTAGCCGTTAGATGTCGAGCACACAATCGCCTGAAGCGGCCGAAATACAGGTCTGGACCCGGGTCCCGGGTTCGTGTTCCACGCCTGTTCGCAGGTCGCGGACGTGGCCTTCCACCAGGGGAACCACGCACGATTGACAGATGCCCATCCGGCAGCCGAACGGCATCTGTACGCCGACCCCTTCGCCGGCATCCATCAGCGAGGTCGCCGCATCCGCGACGACGCTGGTGCCACTCCTGGCAAACGTGACCGTCCCGCCCACTCCGGCGGGAGCCGCCCGCGACACCGCGAACCGCTCCAAGTGCAGCCGCTCGGTGATGCCCGCCGACGACCAGACCCTCTCGGCCTGGTTCAGCATGCCCTCCGGCCCGCAGGCCCAGGTTTGGCGTTCACGCCAGTCAGGCACCTCGTCGGCGAGCCGGGCAAGGTCGAGCCGGCCCTCGGTGCGAGTCGTCCGTATCCGCAACCGGTAACCAGGATGGCTGCGCGCCAACTCGGCCAGTTCGGTGGCAAACATCACGTCAGCTGCGGTGGGTGCCGAATGCAGGTGTTCGATGTCGGTGATCTGGTTGCGGCGCACCAACGTTCGCAGCATCGACATCACTGGCGTGATCCCGGACCCGCCGGTGACGAACAGAATCGCGGGCGGAGCCGGATCGGGTAACACGAAATTGCCCTGCGGGGCGGCTAGCCGCACGATCGTCCCGGGTTCGACCCCGCCTACCAGGTGGGTGGAGAGGAAGCCTTCGGGCATCGCTTTGACGGTGATGGTGACGGTGCGCGATCGCCTGCGCGCTGCCTCGGTCACCGGGCTCGACGTCAGCGAATACGACCGCCAGCGCCACCGCCCGTCTACCAGCAGACCGATCCCGATGTACTGACCCGCTTGGTAGTCGAATCTGAAGCCCCAGCCCGGTTTGATGACCAGGGTCGCGGAGTCTTCCGTCTCCCGGCGGACCTCCAGGACGCGGCCCCGCAACTCCCGCGCCGACCACAGCGGATTGGCCAGGTGCAGATAGTCGTCGGGCAACAGCGGCGTCGTGATGCGCGTGGCAATCTTGCGCAGCACGTTCCACCGGGGTTGCTTGTCCGCGCCGGCGACGGTGGGGCGCTTGGTGTCGACGACGTTGGCAGTGATCTTCGTGTTTTTCTTCATAGGAGGCGTGTTCATAGGAAGCTCCTGCTCACAATGGGGCTTGCGGCTTCCCGCCGATCCGGGAGTGCGGCTTCCCCGCCCCCCACGAACCTACGGTACCGTAACCTACGGTCGCATCTCCACTCCAACTGCCCCAACTGCCCCGGCTCCTCCTCAGGACGCTGCGCGTCCTGCATCGTCGCCGGGCTCACCCCAACTGCCCCGGCTCCTCCTCAGGACGCTGCGCGTCCTGCATCGTCGCCGGGCTCAGAGCAGGTCGAGCAAGAACGGCAGCTCCTGGGTCGCGTACCAGGCCAGATCATGGTCCTGGGCATCGCCGACGATCAGTTCTGCGTCCTCGTCGCCGAGATCGGCCGCGTCGACGACCGCCATCGCCGCTGTGACGGCCGCCTCGGCGGCGGCATTGTCGACGAACGCGGCGACGACCCGGTCGATCGCAACAGGTCCGCCGAGTTTGACAACGGCGTCGTCAAGGTCGGGACGACACTTGACGTCGTCAACGTCGGCGACCAGCACCGCGCGGCGCGGCGGCAACTCGTCGCTGGTGTCGGTGGCCAGCAGCCGCAGCGACGCCAGCGCCGCCTCACGCAGCGCCACCTCGGCGAGTTCGTCCTCGTCACCGGTGGCGTAGGCCTCACGCAGCGCGGGCGTCACCGCGAACGCGGTGCCGCCCGCCGGCCACAGCGAACCGTCGGCGACGAGTTGCTGCAGCATCGCCAGGGTGGCCGGGATGTAGACCCGCATCATGCGGCGCAAACAGGGCTAGTGGCAAGCACCCATCAACGTTGCCACATGGTCGTCGACATAGGTCGACAGCTCCCGCGGTGGGCGATGATAGTTGCCACTCACCACCGGACGTGCCGGAAGCTTGACCTTCGGCTTCTCGACGTCGTGATAGTCGATCGTGGACAGCAGATGCGCCATCATGTTCAGCCGCGCGTGCTTCTTGATATCGGATTCCACTACATGCCACGGGCTCGCCGGAACGTCGGTGTGCACCATCATCTCGTCCTTGGCGCGTGAATAGTCCTCCCACCGATACACCGATTGCAGGTCCATCGTGGTCAATTTCCATTGCCGGACAGGGTCATTGCGCCGTGCTTTGAACCGGCGCAGCTGCTCTTCGTCGGACACCGAAAACCAATACTTGCGGAGCAGGATTCCGTCGTCGATGAGCATCTGCTCGAAGATCGGCGTCTGCCGCAGGAACAGCGCATGCTCTTGCGGGGTACAGAATCCCATGACTTTCTCAACACCGGCGCGGTTGTACCACGACCGGTCGAAGAGCACGATCTCCCCCTTGGCGGGCAGATGGGCGATATACCGCTGGTAGTACCACTGGCCGCGTTCACGATCGGTCGGGGCGGGCAACGCCGCGATCCCGGCGACGCGCGGGTTGAGGTATTCGGTAATCTGTTTGATTGTGCCACCCTTGCCCGCGCCGTCGCGGCCTTCGAAAATCACCACGATACGCGCGCCGGAATGTCGCACCCACTCCTGCACTTTGACGAATTCTGTCTGCAGCCGGAACAATTCGGCTTTATAGACCTTGTTGGGGAGCTTGCGTTTCGACGATTTCTTTTTCTTCGTTGTCTGAGCCATTGCCGGCTCGCCGTTGCTTGTTGCGTTGCTCACCAACGGATGGTATGTCCGCGCCGTCGACTCTGACCGGCGAATGCAAAGACTACTGCGCGGCTTCCAGCAGCTCGTCGAGCGATTCGGCCAACAGCGACGGCAATACGTCGACATCGCTCATCGCGTCACGGTCGGCGTTGATCCCGAAATACAGCATCCCGTTGTAGGACGTCACACCGATGGTCAGCACCTGGTTGTTCAGCAGCGGGGGCACCGCGTAGGTCTCCAGCAGTCTGGTGCCGGCGACATACATCTGTGACTGAGCACCGGGCGCGTTGGTGATCAAAAGGTTGAACAACCGCGAGGAAAAGCTGGTGGCGACCCGGATGCCCATGGCATGCAGGGTGGGCGGTGCAAAACCCGACATAGTCAGAATGGTCCGGGCGTCGACCAGGCTGGCAGCCGTTGGGTGCGATTCGGTGGCGTGAGCGATCTGCGACAGCCGCACCACGGCGTTGCCCTCCCCCACCGGCAGGTCGAGCAGGAACGGTGTCACCTGGCCGATCGCCTGACCCGGGCCGTCCGAATCGAAATGGTCTTGCGGGTAGACCGGCATCGGCGCCATCGCCCGGATCATCGCGGTCGGCGCCACCGCCTCACCGCGTGACAGCAGCCAGTTCCGCAGCGCGCCGGTGACCACCGTCAGCACCACATCGTTGACGTCGCAGTCGTAGCGCGCCCGCACGGTCCGGTAGTCCTCCAGGCGCCCACGGGCAACCGTGAACCGTCGATTACGGGAGACCGGGGCATTGAGCGGGCTGCTGGGCGCGGTGCCTCGCGCCCACGTGCGTGCCACATCGACGAGCCGCCGACCGGTGTCGACGACTTGCCCGGAATTCGTTGCCAGCCCGGCGACCGCGGAACCGACGGCCTGCAGCTGCGCCCCCGGGCCCGACACCCAGTCACCGATCGCACCCAGTAGTAGTCGGGTAGTGTCGGGTTCGCGCTGCGGTATCCAGATGTCTTCCGGGAATAGTGGCGGACGCCGCGTCCGATCGGCGATGACCTGCCCGAGCGCCAGCGCCGTGACACCGTTGACCAGCGCTTGATGCGACTTCGTGTAGAGGGCAATGCGGTTACTGGCCAGGCCCTCGACCAGGTACATCTCCCACAGCGGCCGCGATTTGTCCAGCGGCCGCGCGGCCAGCCGGGCGATCAGCTCGTGTAGTTGCTCGTCACTGCCCGGCGACGGCAGCGCTGACCGCCGGACATGGTAGGTGATGTCGAAGTCGCGATCGTCGATCCACACCGGCCTCCCCAGGCCCATCGTCACTTCGCGGACTTTCTGCCGGTAGCGCGGTACCTGCGGTAGCCGCTGTTCGACGGTAGTCAGCAGGGTCTCATAGCTCAATCCGGCACGCGGCCGGCGCAAGATCGACAGTGCCCCGACGTACATCGGGGTGGCGGTGTTCTCCAACCGATAGAAGGACGCGTCCGACGTGGACAGCCGGCTCACCATTGCGGCCCTGTCCTCCTTGTTAATTCGTCCTGCCTGCGGATGCTGCCGCTCACGGTACCGTCGGCTCAGGTGTACCGCGGCGCGGGTACACGGAAACGAAAATTGTGCGATGATGGCCCAGCAGTTCGTCTGCCACTCTCCAGCAGGCTCACCCGTCCGATCGATCGCTGGAGAGTGCCCGTTGACCGTCAAGCCCAGCCCGCGTGCCACGTTCGCCGTCGCGCCCGTCGTCGACTATGAGCCGCCGCCGCAGACCGTCCAGCAATGCCGGCCGTTATTGCCCGCGACGTTCCGGCGCCGCACCACGCGTGCGCCTCGCCGGCATGACGGCCGGCAGCAGGCCGCGGCGGCGAGCATGTCGCTGCCGATGCGGCAGGCGGCGATTTTCGCCGACGCTGCACTGCGCCGAGTGCTGGAAGTCATCGACCGCCGCCGTCCGGCCAACCAGTTGCGACCCCTTTTGGCGGCCAGTCTCGTCGACTCCGTGCTCGCGGTGAACCGGGCGGGGGCGGGCCACGCGGGGGCGGCTGTGCTGCGTCGGGTGCGGCTGCAGGCGGTCGGGGGCGGTGGCCCGCTCGCCGCAGCCGAGGTATTCGGCACCTACAGTCGCAGGCGCCGAATTCACGCCATCGCCTGCCGCGTCGAACAGGTGCCGGCCGGCAACGGAACCCGATGGCAGGTGGTCGCCCTGCACATCGGCTAACCGCCGAGCGCTACCTCGGCCGGCTGGCGCTAACGGGCAGCAGGCCGCCGGCGAAACGCGCCACCACAGGACCCACGATCGCCATGACGAACACATACGACGTCGCCAGCGCGGCGATTCCGGCGATCGAGGAGCCGACCAATCCGATGATGATCAACGAAAACTCTCCCCTGGCGATGAGCGCTGTGCCCGCACGTAACTGCCCTCGCCGCGCCACGCCGTCGCGCCGGGCGGCGAACACCCCGGTGACCACCTTCGTCGCTGCGGTGACGGCGGCCAGTGCCACAGCAACCGGCAGCGCCGGCAGCAAGTGCTGCGGATCAACCGAAAGGCCAATTCCCAGAAAGAAAATCGCGGCGAACAGGTCGCGGAGCGGACCCAGCACTTTGCGGGCCCGGTCAGCAGTCTCACCGGTCAGGGTGAGCCCGACCAGAAATGCGCCGACCGCGGCCGACGCGTGCACGGACTCGGCCACCGCCGCCACGATCAGGGTGATTCCCAAAACCCGCAACAGCAACTGCTCGGAATCCGGGTGCGTCACCAGCCGGCCGACATGGTGGCCCCAGCGATACGACGCGGCAAACGCCACCCACAAGGCGACGATCGCGGCGGCCATGCTGCCGATCGCATGCAACCACTTGCCGCCCGAGGCGACCACAGCGAATAACGGCAGGTAGCCCGCCATCGCGAAGTCCTCGAGCACCAGCACCGACAGCACGGCCGGCGTTTCCCGGTTACCGAGCCGATGCAGGTCCTCCAACAGGCGCGCGATAACCCCCGACGAGGAGACGTAGGTGACCCCGGCCAGGGCCAGGATGCCGACGCCGTTGAGGCCCACCAGCCACCCGGCCAGCGCACCGGGTGTGGCGTTGAGGACGACGTCGACCGTGGCGGATGGCATGTGGTGACGCAAGCTGCTGGCGAATTCGGCGGCGGAGAACTCCAAACCCAAGGTCAACAACAGCAGGACGATGCCGATGGGCGCGCCCGTGGTGATGAATTGACCGGCAGCCGCCACCGGAACGATGCCGCCGTTGCCGAGCGCGAGACCGACCAGCAGGTATACCGGTATCGGGGACAACGCGAATCGGCGCGCGACGGCACCAAATAGCGCGAGCACGGTCAGGACGGCGCCGAGTTGCAACAGCAGCGCCACCGAGATTTGCACCGGCTCAGCCTTTATCGACGATCTGCTCGACTCCGGTGATGCCCTCTTCGGTGCCGATCACCACCAGGACATCTCCTGCGTGCAGCATCTCAGCCGGCCCCGGCGACGGAAGCACGTCCTTGTTGCGCAGAATCGCCACGATCGACGCGCCCGTACGGCTGCGGGCACGGGTCTCGCCGAGCGGGCGGTCCACATACGGGCTGCCCGGCTCGATGTGGGCTTGACCGACATCGAGTCCAGGAACTTCCCGGGTCAGCTCGGTGAAGCGTTCGGCGATCCGTGGCGCACCCAGGATCTGGGCGACGGCATCGGCCTCTTCGTCGGTGAGGCGGAAAACCGGTCGAGCCTGGTCTGGATCGTCGCGGGCGTACAGGACAACCTCGAAGTCGCCGCTGCGCCGGGCGATGATGCCGATCCGGTCACCTTCGTGACTTGCGAACTCGTAGCGCAGACCGATGCCCGGCAGCCGCACCTCCTTGACGTCCATACGGTCAATCCTTGACTACGGGCTGCGATACCGGCAATTCGGTGTGCGGTCGATCCGTTTCGGGCAACCGGCTGGTCAGGCCGCCGTAGTGTTGGCGAATGGACGAGAACACAGTCAGCGTCGAGCGAGTCATCAAGGCGCCGCCCGACAAGGTTTTCGCGTTGCTGGCCGACGCCGGCAAACACGCCAGTTTCGACGGTTCGGGCGGGGTGAACCATGCCGCGCAGGACTCGGTGCCGCTATCGCTGGGCACCACGTTCGGGATGGCAATGCGCGGCCGCAAGGAGACACTGTTCTTGCCATACCGGACCACTAACACCGTCGTCGAGTACGAACCGGATCGCCGCATCGCCTGGAAGACCACCGGGTTGGGCGGCCTGGTCGGCGGCCGCATCTGGCGCTATGAGCTGACCCCGGCTGACGGGGGCACACTGGTGCGGGAAACGTGGGACGTGTCCCAGGATCGGCAGAAGGCGATGATCACCCGCGGTTCGATCCCCAAACAGACCGAGGAGGGCATGCGCGCGACTCTGGAACGGATAGCGAAGCTCGTCGAAAACTAACGTCTCTTCGCCGATTTCGGCGGCTTGGCCCCGCGAGCCTGCCGGCGTGCGGCTTCCCGCCGTTCGCGTCGACTGGCGCCGGCCGGCACCCCGGCCGGGGTCCGCTGGGAACCGTCGCCGCTGCGTCGCTGCACCTGGGCGGAGCCGTCCTCGGACGGGCCGGTGTACGTCAGCGAGCGAGACTCGTCGTCAATCCCTTTGGCGCGCAACGCGTTCGGAACCGCCTGACGCACCCCGGCGGGCGCCCCGGCTGCGACCCGCTGCTGGGCGGTGGCCGCCGCTGCGGTGGCGAGCTCGGCGAGCTCCTCCGGCTCTGCCGCCGCGGTTGCCTCCGGCGTCGGCGCGGCCTCGACAGCGACGTTGAACAAAAAGCCGACCGACTCCTCTTTGAGGCCGTCGAGCATGGCCATGAACATGTCGTAGCCCTCGCGCTGGTACTCCACCAACGGATCACGCTGCGCCATCGCGCGCAGGCCGATGCCCTCCTTGAGGTAGTCCATCTCGTAGAGGTGTTCGCGCCACTTGCGGTCGATGACGTTGAGCAGCACGCTGCGTTCCAGCTGGCGCATCGCGCCATCGCCGGCGAGCGTCTCGATCTCGGCTTCCCTTGCGGCATAGGCTCGTTCGGCATCTTTGAGCAACGCGTCGAGCAACTCCTCGCGGGTCAGCTCACCGGGCTCACCGATTGCCTCGGAGTCGAACAGATCCTTGTGATTAATGCCTATGGGATACAGCGTCTTCAACGCGTCCCACAGCTTTTCCAGGTCCCAGTCCTCGGCGTAGCCCTCGACGGTCGCCCCGTTGACATAGGCGGTGATCACGTCGCGGACCATGTCGAGCGCCTGCTCTTTGAGGTTTTCCCCCTCCAGGAGGCGGCGGCGCTCGTCGTAGATCACCTTGCGCTGCTGGTTCATCACCTCGTCGTACTTGAGGACGTTCTTGCGGACCTCGAAGTTCTGCTGCTCGACCTGGGTCTGCGCGCTCTTGATCGCGCGGGTCACCATCTTGGCCTCGATCGGCACGTCGTCGGGCAGGTTCAGCCGGGTCAGCAGCGCTTCCAGCGCGGCGCCGTTGAAGCGGCGCATGAGTTCGTCGCCCAGCGACAGGTAGAAGCGCGACTCACCGGGGTCGCCCTGCCGGCCGGAGCGCCCGCGCAGCTGGTTGTCGATGCGCCGCGCCTCGTGCCGCTCGGTGCCCAGCACGTACAGGCCGCCGGCCTCGATCACTTCCTTGGCCTCTTTCGCGGCCTCCGCCTTGACTATGGGCAGCTCCTGGTGCCAGGCCTGCTCGTATTCGTCGAGTGTCTCCACCGGGTCGAGCCCACGGTGGCGCAGCCGCTTGTCAGTAAGGAAGTCGACGTTGCCACCCAGCACGACGTCGGTGCCGCGGCCGGCCATGTTGGTGGCGACGGTGATGGCGCCCCGGCGGCCCGCCTCGGCGATGATGCCCGCCTCTTGCTCGTGGTACTTGGCGTTGAGCACGTTGTGTGGGATGTGCCGCTTGGTCAGCTGGCGCGACAGGTACTCCGAGCGCTCCACGCTGGTGGTGCCGATCAGCACCGGCTGGCCCTTCTCGTAGCGTTCGGCGACGTCGTCGACGACCGCGATGTACTTGGCTTCCTCGGTCTTGTAGATGAGGTCGGACTGGTCGGTGCGGATCATCGGCTTGTTGGTCGGGATGGTGACCACGCCGAGCTTGTAGATCTCGTGCAGCTCGGCCGCCTCGGTCTGGGCGGTGCCGGTCATGCCGGCCAGTTTCTCGTAGAGCCGGAAGTAGTTCTGCAACGTGATGGTGGCCAGCGTCTGGTTCTCGGCCTTGATCTCGACATGCTCCTTCGCCTCGATGGCCTGGTGCATGCCCTCGTTGTAGCGCCGGCCGATCAGCACACGGCCGGTGAACTCGTCGACGATGAGCACCTCGCCGTCGCGGACGATGTAGTCCTTGTCGCGGTGGAACAGCTCCTTGGCCTTCAGCGCGTTGTTGAGGTAGCTGACCAGCGGCGAGTTGGTGGCCTCGTAGAGGTTGTCGATGCCGAGCTGATCTTCGACGAACTCCACACCGAGCTCGTGCACACCGACGGTGCGCTTACGCAGGTCGACCTCGTAGTGGACGTCCTTTTCCATCAGCGGCGCCAACCGGGCGAACTCGGTGTACCAGTTCGTGCCGCCGTCGGCCGGGCCGGAGATGATCAGCGGGGTACGCGCCTCGTCGATCAAGATGGAGTCGACCTCGTCGACGATGGCGTAGCTGTGCCCGCGCTGCACGCACTCATCGAGCGAATGCGCCATGTTGTCGCGCAGGTAGTCGAAGCCGAACTCGTTGTTGGTGCCGTAGGTAATGTCGGCGGCGTAGGAAGTACGCCGCTCGTCGGGACCCATGCCGGCCAGAATCACGCCGACGTCGAGACCCAGGAACCGGTGCACCCGGCCCATCCACTCGCTGTCGCGCTTGGCCAGGTAGTCGTTGACGGTGACGATGTGCATGCCCTTGCCGGCCAGCGCATTGAGGTAGGCCGGCAGCACGGAGGTCAGGGTCTTGCCTTCACCGGTCTTCATCTCGGCGACATTGCCGAAGTGCAGCGCCGCCGCGCCCATCACCTGCACGTCGAACGGCCGCTGGTCGAGCACCCGCCAGGCGGCTTCTCGGGCCACCGCGAACGCCTCGGGCAGCAGGTCGTCGAGGCTTTCCCCGTCGGCGTGCCGCTTCTTGAACTCGTCGGTCTTGGCCCGCAGCTCAGCGTCGGTGAGCTTCGCGACGTCGTCGGACAACGTGCCGACATAGTCGGCGACGCGCGCAAGGCGCTTGACCATGCGACCTTCACCAAGGCGCAGCAACTTCGACAGCACAGCTATGTCCCCTATAGGTAGACGGATCCAACGGGCTATCTCGCGAGGTCCATCCTAAGTGACGTCGCGTTCTGGACACCCTCCGTCGCCCCGCCGGGCTGGTGGGTTTCGGGCAGCGCGAGGGTCGCCCGCGTCAGGCGAGCCGGATCAGACCGTAGTCGTAGGCGTGGCGACGGTAAACCACGGATGGCCGGTCGGTGTTCTTGTCGTGGAACAAAAAGAAGTCGTGGCCGACAAGCTCCATTTCATAGAGCGCGTCGTCGACGGACATCGGCTTGGCCGGATGCTCCTTGACGCGCACGATCCGGCCGGGCTCGCGGTCCGTAATCGCGCTGTCGCGCTCGTGCGGCTCGGTTGCTTCGGTGTCGAGGGTGCGGGGTTCATGCTCCGGCGGCGGCACCTCCGCGGTGGCCTCGCACAACGAAACGGGGGTCTTATCGCCGTAGTGGACTTTGCGGCGATCCTTGACGCGACGCAGCCGGCTCTCCAGCTTGTTGATGGCGGATTCGAACGCGGCATAGAAGCTGTCGGCGCAGGCCTCGCCCCGGACGACCGGCCCCCGGCCGCGTGCAGTGATCTCCACGTGTTGACAGGACTTGCGCTGGCGACGGTTGCGCTCATGGTCGAGTTCGACGTCGAACAGGTAGATGGTCCGGTCGAACCGCTCCAAGCGGGCGAGTTTCTGCGAGACGTAGATGCGGTAGTGATCGGGGATCTCGACGTTGCGGCCCTTGACGACGACCTCGGCATGCGGCGTCGGTTCAGCGCGCTCGTCGGCATCAGCCAGAACCTGACCGGAATCCACGGTTTGCCTTGACATACGGGTCAACTCGTTTCTTTTTCGCGTCGCACGCGCTCAGCTTGCCATATACATGCTCCGACGGGGTTCACGAGCTTCGGTCGCAGGCCGCCCGCCGGTGAAAGGTATCGAGAACTCACCTCCTACCGCTACCGGTGAAGTGGCGCTCATCCTCGGAGAGTCGTTGCCGTGAGTGGTTCACGGGTGCTTGACCCGACGGTAGCCCGTGTTCACCTGGAAGTGCCAGTAGTTTCGCAGACCTGTTGCGAGTTATTCACGTCGTTTACGCCGAGGCAATCACCACCTGGTCAGGCCGGCCCTGTTAGGCGGCCGCGACCGCCAGCACGCCAGCCACCCGCATACCGGCTGTCCCCAGGATTCGGACCGACTCGCGCGCCGTCGCCCCGGTGGTGACGATGTCGTCGACAATCAGAACTTCGCCCAGGACTGGCAGCCGCGGCCGCCGCAGTAATACCCGACCGGCGATGTTGCGCTCGCGGGCGGCGGTGCCCAGTCCGACCGAGTCGCGGGCCAATGCCTTCATGCGCAACACCGGAGCGACGGTGATTTCTGGATGGCCAGCTACCGCGGCGGTTGCCATGCGGCGGACGGGATCACCCCCGCGCCGACGCGCCGCCGAGCGTCGCGACGGCGCGGGCACGATCGTCAGCGGGGTCTCCACCATCCCCCAGGTCAGCAGCCGGTGCAGGCCGACGGCCAGCGCGTGCGCCAGCGGCGCGATGAGGTCGGCGCGCCCGTGGTCCTTCATCGCCACGATCGCTTGACGACGCGCACCGGCGTAGCGGCCGAGCGCGAACACCGGCACCTGCGGGTCGATACGCGGACTCACCACGTGCGGCTGGTCCGGGCCGACTGACAGCTCTTTGGCGCAGGCGTCGCACCAGCGGGTCGACGCCGCCCCGCAGCCGCCGCATTCCAGCGGAAGGACGAGATCGAGCACACGTGCAGTGTGGCGTGCAGCTGTGACAGGGCGAGCTGAAACTATCCGGCTAGTGGTGGCCGAATCGCAAATCTCGCCTGAAGAGTCACCGATGATCCAGGCACGTTACCTACGAAGACCCGAACATGATTGCGTGTGTCGTTGCACCGCCGCGACTGCGTCGCGGTAGTCGATGAGAAGTCCCGGTGAGTGGGTTCGGCGGCTCTTCGCGGATCCGGGGTCGGCGAAAAGTAGTAAGCCCGAGGCGCTCAAAGCCGCCCAGCAGGACAACGGCGAGGAGCCTCCACACCGCGCCATGGCTCTAAGTCGTTGGCGGCCAAGTGGATGGTGCGGGGCGATAACGCACGCGGCATCCTGTGCGAGGAAACATGGCATCTTCGCCAGCCACGCGAACGAATCCATCTGGGAAGCTCCCATGGCCCCAGCTCGCCCGTCGCAGGAGCGCCTCCTTCGCAAAGACGTGCCGTCATATACGGGTAAGTCGACTCCTGTAGGAACCAATCGCGCGCGGGCGGAATACCTGGCTTAATTGCAGCGAACTCCTCGTCGACGTAATGAGGACCCGCGGACGTCTATTGACCATTCCAGCCAGGAACTCGGGGTCGTCGCCGAGCAGGTAGTCGCTGCGATGGGCACGCTTCTGTTTAGTGGCGGGTCTAGGTGCCGTCCTCGACTCGGCGAAGCCAGACGGCGGGACTCCACCAGATCGTGTTGTGATCGATAGTCGCGTTGATCAATCCGGCATTTCTCAACGCATCCAACAGGTATTGATAGCAGTTGACCGGCTCACCCGGTATCTTCAGTTCTCCGGGGAACCGTCTGAGCAGACGATAAAATCTCGCGCAGCGTCGGTGCTTATGAAGGGCAGAGTCGAAATGCTCGGCACTTTCTAATACTAAGCTCTGGCCGGCGGCCTGACACACGCGACATCTTGGTGTAAGTCAGTGACGGTACTACTAATGGCCTTACTATACCCAATTGAAGAACCGTTTCCCCTGCAGCCATACGTATAAGGCACACGACGCTAACTGCTGTCGGCCGTAAAGAGAGGCCTCCGGGGAATCGACGAAGAGCCGTCACCTGCCGCCGTTGATGCCGGCGTCTGGATCAATTTGGATTGCTTTTGCGTAACCGACCGGCACCCCTTGTCGTTCCTAATTGGCTCGGGGAACGGCAATCCCCAGGAACTACTGCACCTTTTATCGACCGGTTACGAGATTTAAATTAAACCAGTCATCAGGCACCCCTTCACGCAAGGCGACATCGAGTTCCTCATAGGTCAGAACAATAGCGTGCGAAAATGGGACGGCGTCATTCTCCCCCATCCAGCCGCGATCAACCGGCTCCTGATCGACCGTCAAACTGACGCGTCCTGGATAATTCACGGGATCAGGCTTGTTTAGAGACACCCGTGGGTCGAGGCCCTCCTTATACCAGCGAAATCTTGGCGAATCGGCGTACCTGCCCGGCCGCGAACGCTGACTGATCAAGAATAGTATACACTTCTCGGCATCCGCGAAATTCCTAAACATCCAGTACCGGCCTCTTGAGCCCCGCTCCTTCTCATCGATGTAGTACACATCGTTTTCAGCGACGAGGTAGTAAGAAACGTCTGCATCATCAATAAAGGCCAATTCAGAGTCGTTGGCCATTCGCGGAGGACGCGCCCTCCAGAAAACCTCCTCGGCCGTTTCCCATCGTTCCGGAGCGCGTTGCTCCTCGCCTGGATAACTCCCCCGCTTGCGTAGATATACCGCCTGCCACGAGTACCAAGCTTTAACAATCCTATGCAGGGCGGGAGGAAATCGGCTCAGGTCAATACGGTATTCGGTCATGTTATCCTCCACCATAATATTGTCCGCATATATCCTCCAAGAATCCTCTATCAATGAGATCTTCAACACGAGCTTTCGCGCCCGGGGGCGCAATTATCTTGTATTGAGGTTCGCCGCCCGGGTGGCCAAACCATGATGCGGCCAGAGATTCTTCAATCTTCCATCCAGGCGGAAGGCCCTTCTCCGTATGAACGATATATTCGTGAATTTCTTTACCCAAACTATCATGTGGAAGAGCGCGACCCTCGTACGGAGTTCCTTCCGGTGCTAGCCATGCGCCACCCGGATGTCCAATGCGGTCTACCATTTTGCCATCGAGCTTCGAAATCTCCGCTTCCGTCATATCGTGAGCAGTTCCCGGAATGGCGTAAGGCTTGGCCGGGTCGTCCGCATCGGGGTATATCAGCTGGCCATCGGCGTCCCTGAACCGTTCGTCATACTGCTCTTTAGTAAGGTCACCGTACGGTTTGGCGTCTGGAAAGACATCGCGTGCTTTCGGCGGCTGATGGTGATCGCCGCTGCCACCGCCATGGTCACCGCCGCCACCGCCGTCATGGCCACCGTCGCCGATGCCACCGCCGTGGCCATCACCACCGCCGCCCGGCCCGCCGGGGTCGTGCGGTGGCGCTGGTTCGGGTGGGTGTGCCCCGCCGGGAGAGAAGCCGGGAATCGGCTCGCGGGGCGACGACATCGGCGCGGGTTGCGGTGGATGCGCGCTTGTCAGCGTCGGTTGGGCCTGGTAGCCGTCAGGCGGGGCGGGCACTCGCGGAGGAGTACCTAACTGCGCGCCGGGTGAGGGCAGGTGCTGGGCTGGCGCGGCGGGAGCGGGTACGGAATGCTCGCCCGCGGACACCGGCGCCGGTTCATGCACTCCGCCCGGCGCGGCCGGGCCCGGGCGCTCATCGATGGGCGCGGGTTCGCGGGGGCTGATCGCAGGCTCGGCCGCACCCGGCGCGGCGGGCGTCGGTGGGTGTTCGGCCGTCGGCGGCCCGGGGAGGCGACCGCCCGGCTGCGCGGGCAGGTCCCTCGGGGCTGGCGCGGTCGGCGCTGATTCGACGGGATGCGGTGGGGGTGCCGCCGGTGGTTCGCCTGGTCTTGGCAGCGGCAAGCCCAAGGGGCGTCCACCGGCTGCGGGGTCGGTCTTGGGCAGAGCGCTGCCGACGGTGTCAAGGTCGTTGGTGAGCGCGTTGGTGGTTTTGCTGATATCGCTTAGGGCACCGGTGGCACGACCAAGATCCCCGGCCGCACCCAGCGCGCGCCCGCCACGGCCAACAGCGCCGGCAGCGTCGGCCTCGGTCTCCACGGCCCGGCCGGCGGCACCGGCCGCCTCGGTGGCCCGACTCGTCACACCGACCTCCCCCGCTCCGGTCAGCAACATCAAGATATCGCCGAGGTTTTCCCCGGCTCCCAAACCCGGCCGGTCAGCGCGCCAATCATCGGCATGCACCAGCTGCTTTTGGAAGTTCAACCGGAACTGCGGATCTAGCGCATCTACCAGCGAAGCCGTCGCAGGATCCCCTAACGCCAGCATCTCACCTAGGCCCTTCCAGCTGGCCGCCGCGCCCTTGGGGTCGTAGCCGAACCGCAGCGGGTTGAGCTGCTCAGCAGCCTGCGGGATCGCCACAACGTCTTTGACAAGGCCCTCACCGGCATTGACGTAGGTATCGAAAACCGTGGCCAGCGGGTTGCCGACGTCCTGACCCACATAGTGGGTGATCTCGCTGCGCGCGTAGATCTCTAAACCGCGCACCAAGCCGTCGAGCATCTGCATCCCCTGCCGCAGCATCTGCTCGCGGGCCTGGGCCTCTTCCATCAGCTTGTGCAGCACCGCCTTGATGTCGTTGGCGATCTTTTTCATCTCGTCGAGGCCGTGACCTTCGAAAACCTCCACCACCTCATGCCACAGACCTGACGGTGTACCCAAGCAGTGCAACAGATCCCGGATCGCATCTTGCGTGTGCTGCACATCATTGGCGAAATCATCGAGCCCCTTGGCCAGTTTGTCGCACTCTGCGCCGATGCTGGCCATGTCGGCGCCGAGCTTCGAAAACGCCTGTTGAATCTGTCCGCCCTCGGGGATCTGCTGCGCGCCGACCACCGAATTCGGGCCATGCAGCAGGTCTTTCACGCCATGGAGCGCCGCACCGAACGTGCGCCAGCATGCCGCGGCGGCGTGCATCTGCGCCGGATTCCCATTAGGCCACAAGTCGCCGACAAACGCCTCCACCACCGCCCACAACGCCGGGGCCGGCACCCCGGGACCCAACGTCCACGGCGCCCCCGGGGCCGGGAACTCACCCGGCTGCATCGGCGTCGGCAACACATCCGCGCCCCCGCCCAGCATCGAAGCCGCCTCGGCTTTGGAGTAATTCGACGCCGAGACCTCCACCAAAAACCCGATACGTCGACACGCATTGATCCCCGCCGCCGCCGCCTTCAACGCCGACTCGGCCGCGTCCTGGTACTTCAACCCGAATACCTCGCCGGCGGCATCCTGACCCGTGTTCGCCCCAAAACCGGACGTCAACGCCCCCACCGCAGCAGTCAGACCGTCACCGACGGCCACCACCGCAGTCCCCGCGCCATCCAAGGCCGCGGGATCGACCGCAAGCGGCGCCATTAGCTCATGACCACATGTTCAGGTTCTTGGCCATCACGCCGCTGTAGTTGGAGTGCGCGGTGGTGCCCGCGGTCTGCAACTGATCCAACGCCTCGCGCATCATCGCCTCACCCCGAGCCCAATGCCGCTGCGCTGCAGCATGAGCTGCCGCGCCTTCCCCGGACCACGTCACATGCAGATTAGTCACCAGGGAATCGATTTCGGCGAGCATGCTTTCGGCGTACCGCAAAAACTCGCCCATCCGCTCCACTGCATCGGCCAACGCCTCCGGGTCCACACGGAATGCGTCAGGCATCGCCGACGCTCCGCAACGCCTTGGCAGACGCGGACTCGTTGTCCTGGTAGCTCACACCGGCCTGGCCGACCAGCTTCGCCAACATCGACAGACCCAGCTCTACCTCGCTGGCTCCACGGTGCCACAACTCCCACGCCGAGGAATACGCGCCTCCCGCCCCGCCCTGCCAGCCGCCCAGCATTTCGCGGACCTGACCGTCGAGCTCGGCCAACCTCTTCTGCAGGGCCTCAGCACCACCGCCTAGTGCCTGCGCGAAACCGTGCATCACCACCGGGTCGACGCGCAGCGTGTCGTCGGAATCCACGCCGCAAACCTATTCACCCGCGCCAGCTGCCACAACTCACCCGCCAGCACCGGCACGGTTCCGGGCACCATGAACCCTGGGACCTCCGACCCGAAACCCAGCGCCGACGCGCTCTATCCTCACTCGGAGCGTCTGCCCAGCGAGGGCCACACCAGACTGAGCGCCCCGGCCCCCGCCCGCTGGGTCAGCTCGGTGATGATGTCCTCCAAATGCCTCAGCGGCAACTCCATTCGCCACTCCGGCAGCACGCCGGACAGCTGCAACGAATCCGATCCGAAGCTGACGCCAGTGACAAGCAGTCCCCGCGGTAGCTCAGGAAGGCCGACCGGATAGGCGAGCACCGGCACCGGCGCCGGCAGCGGCCACCGCCTGCGCCGGGTCACCAGCGCGCGGGGCTTCAGGCACAACGTCGACCCCACCACTTGAACGTCAACCTCGAGGCTTCCCAAGGCGGGCCGGCGAGCCCAGTGCACGCGCGCTGTTCCGTCCGCGCTTAGCTCACCGCATAGCTGCGGCGCGGCTTGCCGCAGCGCAGCGTCGAAAACCTCGCGCGACAGTGCCAAGGACAGCTCGACCGGCGCGGCCACCAACAGCGGCGGCACGCCCGGCCGGACGTGCACGTTGTGCAAAACGGCGGTGGCGCGGTCGAATCGGTGCTGGTCCCACCGCATGTCGCGGGCAGCCAGCCGGACCTCGCCAAGCTGACCGACGGCCAGTCCGCGCGGGTCGAGCGGCGAGTCGAACTCGGTGACGGTCAGCGCGACGTCGTGGTGGTCAACCCGCACCGTGATTTCCCTGCCGACGAGGAGTCGCTGAAGCGTCGTGAACAGCGTCCGGTAGGGAGCCGCGGCTCCGGCGCTGACCGATGGCAATCCGGCCGACGACCACAACGAGGTCAGCGTCTCCAGCGCGTGGAAGGGATCATCCCACCGCCACCCGGGCACCAAGCGCGGCATCCGACCCACCTCCTCGCCCCCTAACTGCTGAGGCTAACCCTGCGCGCCCTGCGCAGCCAGAAAACACCTAGACACGAACGCGTTCATGCGTGCATCACCCCGGCAGCACGGGCAGCGCCCCGGGTGCCATGAATCCCGGTACATCCGACCAGTTCTGCTCGTTTTCGGCGGTGGAACTCGACAACTGCAGCACCCCACGCGGATCGGCGACATACACCGTCGACGGGTTGGCCGCCACCGTCGACACCGGAGTCTGCAAACCGCGGCTCGGCGCGTCGGAGTTCACCCCGTCGAGGTTCACATACGACACCGGATGCTGAGCATCGGTGCGGCTCACCACGATGTCGTCGCCGGTCCGCCAGGACAACGACACCACCGAGGAGCCCAGCCCGAAACCCAACCGCCGCGGGTACGTCAGGGCCAACTGGCCGGCCTGCGTCTGCTCGACACTGGCGAGGATCACTTGCCCCTCGATGACCATCGCGGCGCGCGTCCCGTCCCGAGACAGCTGCAGCTCAGAGATCACACCCGGGAAGCGGCTGGACACCGCACCCGAATCCACCGGAATACGCGCCGGCTGCCCGGAGGCCGCTTCCTGGATGGCGCGCAGCACGTTGTTGCCGTCGACCACCACCCACACGGCGTCGTCGAGCGACCAGCTGGGCCGCGACAGGCTGTGCCCATCGGCGGCCTGCACCGCCTCACCGCCCAGGTCGCCGATCCACAGTGACGCCGCCATATCCGGGGCGCCGGGCCGCTCGGTCACCACCGAGGCCACTTGGCGTCCACTACGCGACAGGGCGGCGCCGGTCTGATCGGGCGTCCGCCCGAAAGCTCCGGGCACCGGGGTGGAACGCTCTCCGTCCAGCGCTACTAGTGACCCGCCCACCAAAGCATGCACCCCGGCGCCGGCGCCGTCGGCCACGCCCGGGTCGGTGGCGGCAACATCGGAGGTGGTCCACCCGTCGGCGAACCTGTCGTCCAGCGCCGCGCCGTCAGCGTTGACCGCGTATGGTCCCTTGATGTCCGCCCTGGCCAGCGTCCAAATAATCTGCGCGGCAACTAATTGCCGACTGTGCGGATCAGTGGTGGACAGGTTCTGCAAATCGATTCGCGCGCCAGCGTAACCACGGCCGACCCCGCTCTTGCCGCCGTCGGCCCGGGTGACCGGACCGCTTAGCCGTAGCGGCGGCGCGAGCAGATTGCGCACCGTACGAGCCATCTCGGGACGCGGGCCGGCGATCAGCTTCGAGACGAGTTCAGTCGCCAACTGATCGTGATCGGCCACCGCGACGTAGCGCGGGTCGGGAACCACCGTCTTGCCGGTCGGGTCGGCGAAGTAGAGCGTGTTGCGCTTGTAGGTCGCCTGGAACTGCTTCCAGTCCAAAAACACCCCGTTGGGCAGGTGGTTGATGCGCCAGCCACCGGACGTCTTGACCAATTCGATCGAACCCGGATCCGGTAGTGCGCCCTCGGCGGTCTCGAACACTCCCATATCCGACAGCGAGCCCAGGATGTCGGCCCGCATGTTGACCGAAACCCGGTCGGCGCCACGGGTTTCGACGAACACCACGTGGTCGATCAGCAGCGCGCTGCCGGCATCGTCCCAGGCGTTAGACGCCGACTGGGTGAGGAACTGCCGGGCAGCCAGGTGGCGGTTCGCCGGATCAGCTGTGGCCTTGAGGAATTCGCGCAGCAGCACGTCCGGATCCATACCCGGGGTGGGCTTGGGCAGATTCGGCGGTGCTGGTCGCTCCACGGTGCCGATGGCGTGCGGCGCCGACGAGCTGGGCACCCCTGCACAGCCGGCGAGTACCACGGACACGCCGAACAACAACGCGGCCAGCTGCCGCATTTACACGCTCCTCTCGGCGTGCTCGCGCGGGCGCAGCTGATGCTCGTTGCGTTCAGCCTCAATCGGTTTCAGCGGCAGCGGGCTGGTGGTGACCTTGTGCCCGCGAACCAGCGGAAGCGTCAACCGGAAGCAGGCGCCCTTGCCGGGCTCGCCCCAGGCCTCGAGTCGGCCCTGGTGCAGTCGCGCATCTTCGACGCTGATCGCCAAACCCAACCCGGTGCCGCCGGATCGTCGTACCCGCGACGGGTCTGAGCGCCAGAACCGGCTGAACACCAGCTTCTCCTCGCCAGGCCGCAGCCCCACCCCGTAGTCGCGCACCGTGACCGCGACGGTGTCCTCGTCGGCGGCCATCCGGATCCGCACCGCCTTGTGCTCGGCGTGATCGATGGCGTTGGCGATCAGATTGCGCAGGATGCGTTCCACCCGGCGGGCATCGACCTCGGCGATCACCTCGGTCTCGGGCAGGTTCACAATCAGCTTGACGCCAGCGTCCTCGGCCAGGTGACCCACGTTGCCCAGCGCGCTCTTCACGGTCGCACGCAGGTCTACCGCCTCGACGGACAACTCAGCCACACCGGCGTCATGCCGGGAGATTTCCAGCAGGTCGTTCAGCAGCGTCTCGAACCGATCCAGCTCGCTGACCATCAGTTCGGTGGACCGCCGCAGCGCCGGATCGAGGTCTGCGCTGTGATCGTAGATCAGGTCAGCGGCCATCCGCACCGTGGTCAGTGGCGTGCGCAATTCGTGGCTGACGTCGGAAGTGAAGCGGCGCTGCAGGTTGCCGAACTCTTCCAATTGGGTGATTTGCCGCGACAGGCTCTCGGCCATGTCGTTGAACGAGACCGCCAGCCGAGCCATATCGTCCTCGCCGCGCACCGGCATCCGCTCGGACAGGTGTCCGTCGGCGAACCGTTCGGCGATCCGCGACGCCGACCGCACCGGCCCCACCACCTGGCGTGAAACGAGCAGCGCGATGGCCGCGAACAACACCAGCAGGATCAGCCCACCGGTGGCCATGGTGCCGCGCACGAGCGAAATGGTGGCCTGCTCGTTGTTCAACGGACAAATGAGGTACAGCTCCAGGTTGGTCACCCGTGACTGTGTGGGGGTGCCGATGACCAACGCCGGCCCGGAGAAGCCCTCGGTGTGCACTATGGCGTACTGGTAGGCCACCTGCCCGGCCTTGACGAAGTCGCGCAGTGCAGCAGGCACCTGGTCGATAGGTCCGGCCGTGGTCGCGGCCCGGGGGCCGTCACCGGGAACCATCAGCGCGGCGTCGAACGCGCCCGCGAGGCCAGCGCCCAAAGCCGGGTCGGTTTTCGACGTCAACGTGTTACGGGCGAGTTGGAGGCTGCTGTCCAGTGAACGTGCCTCCTCACCGCTGACCATCCCGCTGACGGTGTTGCGTGCCCGCTCGATCTGCTCGGTGGCGGCCTTGATCTTGACATCGAGTATGCGGTTGGTGACCTGGCTGGTCAGCACGAAGCCGAGCACCAAGATCACCGCCAGTGAGAGGCCCAGAGTCAGCGCTACCACCCGCAGCTGCAGCGAGCGGCGCCAGGCAACACCCACGGCTCGGTTCAACGCACTCATACCGCGTGTCAGGGGTGCCGAGCGGCGGTGAATGCGTCGCCTCGAGCCCCAGATCACGGAGGTCCGGCCTTGTAACCCACTCCTCGAACGGTCAGTACTACCTGCGGGTTCTCCGGGTCTTTCTCGACCTTGGCCCGCAACCGCTGGACATGCACGTTCACCAAACGGGTGTCCGCGGGGTGACGGTATCCCCACACCTGTTCGAGCAGCACATCACGAGTAAACACCTGGCGGGGTTTGCGTGCCAGCGCCACAAGCAAATCGAATTCCAGCGGCGTCAGCAAGATCTGCTCGCCGTTACGGGTGACTTTGTGGGCCGGCACGTCGATGTCGACATCGACGATGGACAACATCTCGGCGGGCTCGTCGTCGTTGCGCCGCAGCCGCGCCCGCACCCGGGCAACCAGCTCCTTGGGCTTGAACGGCTTCATGATGTAGTCGTCGGCGCCCGACTCCAGACCCAGCACCACATCGACGGTGTCGGTCTTGGCGGTCAGCATCACGATCGGCACGCCCGAGTCCGCGCGCAGCACCCGGCACACGTCGATGCCGTTCATGCCGGGCAACATCAGGTCCAGCAACACCAGGTCGGGGCGCAGTTCACGCACCGCGGTGAGCGCCTGGCTGCCGTCGCCGATGATCGCGGTGTCGAAACCCTCCCCACGCAACACGATGGTCAGCATCTCGGCCAGCGAAGCATCGTCATCGACGACCAGAATCCTTTGCCTCATGGTGTCCATGGTGTCACCACATCGCGACAAAACTGAGGTATCACACGCGTGTTTCTTGGGTGACACACCCAAAAATTCCCCCGCAAGGCTCGGTGCGGCCTTTAGGAACCCGCTCGCGGTCAAGAGCCGACCAACCTCGCGGCCAGCTGGCGGGGGTCGACGTCGGCGCCGACGACTAACCATCGCCCACCCCACTCGGCGGCGGCCAGGCCGGCGTATACCGCGCCGGTGCGCTGCTGAAGTTCGTCGTCGCGTTCGTAGCTGTCGCGCGCTCGACCCGGTTCGCAGCGAGCCCGCTGACGTGCTCGCCGCGCGGCGACTTCTGCTGAAACATCAAGCAGCACTTGCCAATCGGGCATGGGTAGCTGCAGCCGGCGATATTCGATCTGGTATACCCAGGCCACCACCGGTCCCGTCGCATCTTCGTGCAGGCGCGCCGCACTGTACGCCGCGTTGGAGGCCACGTAGCGATCCAGGATCACCACGTTGTGGTCGCGGCGCAACCCGCTGATCTGGCCGACCGCGCCAGCACGGTCGAGCGCGAAAAGCATCGCCATCGCGTACACCGATGACGCGAGGTCACCGTGCTCGCCGTGCAGAGCTTCGGCCGCGATGTCGGCGACCACCGATTGCCCGTAGCGCGGGAACGCCAGCGTGGCGACCGACTTCCCGGTGGCCTCGAAGGCCGCCCGCAGGCCTTCCGACAACGTCCGCTTACCGGCGCCGTCAACCCCTTCGACCGCAATCAGCACGCCGCGAGCCTATCGCCGCACCCGGTGCCGGCCGTCGACTCTGCGGTGACTGCGAGTCCACTTCAGTTCAGGCAGGAGCCCTACAGCGCCAGCCGCCTGGCCAGCGCCGTCGTGATTACCATGCCGGGCAACATCTTCCTGCCGGCGATAGCGACCGGGCTGCCGCGTGATTCCGTCGTCAACGCCACTGCGCTGGTCACCCTTAACAGGTCGGATTTGGTCGACTGGGTCGGCCAGGTACCAGCAAATCTCATGCGGGACGTGGATCGCCGAGTGCGCCGGGTACTCGATCTGTGACTCGACGCTGACCGTCACCCTGCAGAGGCTGAAGCTCAGTAGCGATAGTGGTCGGCCTTGTAGGGGCCGTCGACGTCAACGCCGATGTATTCGGCCTGGTCCTTCGTCAGCCTGGTCAGCTTGCCGCCGAGCGCCTCGACGTGGATGCGGGCCACCTTCTCGTCGAGGTGCTTGGGCAGCTGGTACACCTCGTTGTCGTACTCGTAGTTCTTGGTCCACAGCTCGATCTGGGCGATCACCTGGTTAGAGAAGCTGTTGCTCATCACGAACGACGGGTGGCCGGTGGCGTTACCGAGGTTCAGGAGCCGGCCCTCGGAGAGCACGATGATCGACTTGCCGGTGTCGTGAAAGGTCCACTGGTCGACCTGCGGCTTGATGTTCAGCTTCGTTGCCCCCGACCGCTCCAGCGCGGCCATCTGGATCTCGTTGTCGAAGTGACCGATGTTGCCCAGGATCGCCTGGTCCTTCATCGCCTTCATGTGCTCGAGCCTGATGATGTCTTTGTTGCCGGTCGCGGTGACGACGATGTCAGCATCGCCGATGACGTCCTCCACTCGCTTGACGTCGTAGCCCTCCATCAGCGCCTGCAGCGCGTTGATCGGGTCGATCTCGGTGACGACAACCCGTGCCCCCTGACCTTTCACCGACTCCGCGCAGCCCTTGCCGACGTCCCCGTAACCGCAGATCAGCACCTTCTTGCCGCCGATCAGCGCGTCGGTGCCGCGGTTGATGCCGTCGATGAGGGAGTGCCGGCAGCCGTACTTGTTGTCGAACTTAGACTTGGTCACCGAGTCGTTGACGTTGATCGCCGGGAAGACCAAGTCCCCGGCGGCGGCGAACTGGTACAGCCGCAGCACGCCGGTGGTGGTTTCCTCGGTGACGCCCTTGACCGACTCGGCGATCTTCGTCCACTTGTCCTTGTCGGTTTCGAAGCGTTTGCGCAGCAGGTTCAAAAACGCTTTGTACTCGGCCGAGTCGTCCTCGTCGGCGGGCGGCACCACACCGGCCTTCTCGTATTGCATGCCGCGCAACACCAGCAGAGTGGCGTCGCCGCCGTCGTCAAGAACCATGTTGGCCGGTTCACCGGGCCAGGTCAGCGCCTTTTCGGCGGCCCACCAGTACTCGTCGAGGGTCTCACCCTTCCACGCGAACACCGACATGCCCTTCGGCTCCTCGAGGGTCCCATGCGGCCCGACGACCACCGCCGCAGCGGCATGGTCCTGGGTGGAGAAGATGTTGCAGGATGCCCATCTGACCTCCGCGCCCAGTTCGAGCAGGGTCTCGATGAGCACCGCGGTCTGCACCGTCATGTGCAGCGACCCCGAAATCCGGGCACCCTTCAGCGGCTTTACCTCAGCGTACTCACGGCGCAGCGACATCAAACCAGGCATCTCGTGCTCGGCCAGGCGGATCTCCTTGCGGCCGAATTCCGCCAGCGACAGGTCAGCGACCTTGTATTCAATCCCGTTGCGAACGTCGGCGGTCAGCGGCTTTTCGGTCGTCGTCATAGTGTGGCCCAATCTTCGTCGGTTCAACTACTTAGCTTGCGTACACATTAGTCCTGGTGCGGCGGGCGCGCGAAGCCGCATCAACCGGGCTCGACTAGCCCGATGGCCCGGCTCCTCCTCGGCCGCACGCGGCCGCATCGTCGCCGAGCAAACCGTAGCGTTCAGCCGCCGGCGTCAGCAGCCGCGCCAGATCGGCGGCGACGTCGTGGTCGGCCTCTGGTGGCATCGACACGTAGCTCATCGCCAGCCGCACAATGGCGCGCGCGAGGATGCCGGCGTCCTCTTCGCTGGCCCGTACCCAGCTGTCTATGAACGACGACGTCAACCGCGCCGAACAATGGTTAATGATGGGTGCGCTCTCGGTGGTGATGAGTTGCAGCAGGTCGGGTTTGGCAACACCGGTGAGCAGCGATATCACCAGCGGGTCGGCAGCCGACTCGGAGAAGAAGGATCGAAAGCCCTGCAGGAAGGCGGCGTAGATGTCGCCGACGTTGGCGTAGATGGCGTCGTCGACGGCGTCTACCAGCCGATCGGCCAGGCGCAGCGCATAGCCTTGCGCGAGGCCCTGCCGTGACCCGAACTCGTTGTAGATGGTCTGCCGGCTGATACCCGCCGCCCGAGCCACGTCGGCGAGCGTGATGGCCGACCAGTCGCGGGTCAGCAGCAGGTCCCGCATCGCGTCCAACACAGAATCGCGCAACAGGGCCCGCGACGCCTCCGCGTAGGGGACCCGTTTCACATGCGCGACACTAGCGGTCATGAACGCACCACTTCCACCATCTCGAAGTCGGATTTGGCCGCGCCGCAGTCCGGGCAGCTCCAATCTTCGGGAATGTCGTCCCAGTGCGTGCCGGGTGCGATGCCGTCTTCCGGCCAGCCCAGCGCCTCGTCGTACTCGAAGCCGCACTGGATGCAACGGAACAGTTTGAACGGGGTTGGACGCTCTTCACGCAAGCGCTCGCCGCGAAAGCGGTGGCCAGGTTCCGCCGTCCGGCGTGTCCCGAGGTCGGAGTAGGGAACCATGCCGGACAGCACGACCGAGACCGCGACGGCACAGTACCGAGTACTGTCCCGGGGATGCGCGGGGAAAACACACGTGCTCACGCCGTCGTCATCGGGGCCAGCATCGCCGGTTTGTGCGCTGCGCGGGTGCTCTCCGATTTCTATGAGCGGGTGACGGTTTTCGATCGCGACGAACTGCCGAGCACACCGGTGAACCGTGCGGCCATTCCGCAGGGTCGGCATCTGCATTTGTTGATGGCGCGCGGCGCGGTGGAGTTCGAGGCGCTGTTCCCCGATCTGCTCGCGGACATGGTCGCCGCGGGCGTGCCGATGCTGCAGAAGCGGCCGGACTGTATCTACTTCGGCGCCGCGGGCCATGTGCTGGGGACGGGACAGACCCTGCGCGACGAGTTCACCGCCTATGTGCCGAGCAGGCCGCATCTGGAGTGGCAGATCCGGCGCCGAGTGGCCGACATCGCCAACGTCGAGATCGTGAGGCGTAGCGTCGCCGAGCCCCGGTTCGACCCCGCGCACCAGCGGGTGAGCGGCGTGCTGCTGGACTCAACCGACGGTGAGTTCGTCGCCACCAACCTCGTCGTCGACGCGGCCGGGCGTGGTACCAGGCTGCCGGTATGGCTGGCGCAGTGGGGATACGAACGGCCGCGTGAGGACACCGTAGATGTCGGCATCGGATACGCCAGCCACCAGTTCCGTCTTCCGGAGGGCCTGATCCAGGAGCGCGTCGTCGTCAATGGTGCGTCCCGCGAGCAGCCGCTCGGACTGGGCATGTTGGGCTATGAGGACGGCACCTGGGTGCTGACTACTTTCGGTGTGGCCAAAGTCGAACCGCCGCACACGTTCGCCGAGATGCGTGTGCTGGCCGAGAAGCTGCTGCCCGCCCAGTTCACCGCCGCGCTGGAGCAGGCCGAACCCGTCGGCGAGGTGGCCTTCCACCGCTTCCCGACCAGCAAATGGCGCCGCTACGACAAACTGGACCGCTTCCCGGGCGGGATCGTGCCGTTCGGCGACGCGGTGGCCAGCTTCGACCCCACCTACGGGCAGGGTATGACGATGACCTCGCTGCAGGCCGGTCAGCTGCGTCGAGCGCTGGAGTCCCCGGGCAGCGACTTGGCCCGTGAACTGAATCGGGCCGCCGCCAAAACCATCTACCCTGTGTGGCTGATGAACGCCATCGGCGATCTGACGTTCCACCACGCGATCGCGCCCGCGCCCTGGTGGTACCGGCCGGTGGGCGAACTCTTCGACCAGTTCCTCGGTGCCGCTGAGACCGATCCGGTTCTGGCCGAATGGTTTCTGCGCCGGTTCAGCTTGTTGGACAGCCTGTACATGGTGCCGTCGGCGGCGCTCGTAGCCAGGACTATCCGTCACAACGTGCGGCTATGGCTCGCCGAGCGCCGTCAGCTGCTACGCGAGCGCCGGCAGGTGCGGCGCGACCGCGTTAGCGCTCGAGGCCGGTGGGGCTGACGGCGGCCTCACAAACCCACGGTGGCCCGAAACAGCTTGGTCGGCTGGCGCGCGAGCAGCCGGATCGGGCCGTCGTCGGCCGCCACCCAGGCGGCCACCCCGCGTTCCAGCGCGAGCGCCCCAGACTTTCCGCACACCGTCGTGCAACCCTCGGCGCACAACAAGATCTGGGGGCCGTCATGACGCGACGGCGCGTCGACTTCGTGGCCAAGGTAGTTGCCGTCGAGCATCAGCAGCGACACCGCGAACTCGTCGGCCGGGGTGTCGTAGACCAGCTCGAGTCCGTCGCGGTGTGTCGGCGGTCGTAGGTCCGCCTCGGGGGTGGGGGTGAAGTCCAGCACGCGGAGCAGCTCCGGCACGTCGACGTGCTTAGGGGTGAGACCTCCGCGTAAGACGTTGTCGGAGTTGGCCATTACCTCCACCCCGACGCCACGCAGGTAGGCGTGCAGGTTGCCGGCCGGCAGGAAGATCGCTTCGCCGGGCGCCAGGCTGATGCGGTTGAGCAGCAACGCCGCCAGCACGCCGGCATCGCCGGGGTAACGCTCGCCGAGCTCCAGCACGGTCTTGGCTTCGGCGGCGAATTCCGGCGGGCCGGAGCTGACATAGTGGATCGCGCCCTCGAGCACGGCAGGCACCAGCAAGTCGATGTCGGGCTGGGGAGCGGTGATCCACGTGGTGAACAGCGCGCGCAGACCGTCGGCGTCGGACTGGTCGTTCAACAAGTCGATGAACGGGTCGAGGTCTGACACCGCCAACACCCGCAGTAGCTCAACGGTGCGCGCCGCCGGCCGGAACCCGGCCAGCGCCTCGAACGGCTCCAGCGCGATTAGCAGCTCAGGTTTGTGGCTGGTGTCGCGGTAGTTACGCACCGGCGAGGTGACCGGAATGCCGAGCTGTTCCTCACGCAGGTAACCCTCGAGCGCCTGCTCTGCACTGGGATGAGCCTGCAGCGATAGCGGCTCATCGGCCGCCAGCACCTTGACCATGAAGGGCAGCACATCACCGAACCGGGCGCGCGACACCGCGCCGAGCTGTCCGTCCGGGTCGGCAACCAGCGCGTCCAGCAACGATGTCTCGCCGTTCTCGGTCTCCAGCCAGGCCGGATCACCCGGGTGTGCGCCGAGCCAGAGTTCGGCTTCGGGGTGAGCTGCCGGCACCGGTCGCCCGGTGAATTCGGCGATTGCGGTCCGCGAACCCCAGGCGTACGTCCGTATCGCTCCGCGTAGCAATTGCACTGTCTTATTTATCCCTGCACCAGTCGCAAGTAAACGGCGGCCATCTCCAACCGGACGGCCAGTATTGCCAGCTGCTGCTCGGTCCGTTGCAGACCGACCGGTGCCGGCGAGCCGCCGGGCACGTCCGGCACATCCTCAGCCCCGACCAGGTCGACGTCGTCGAGCCCGGCGACCCGCGCGGCCACCACCGTCCGGTCACTGGCCAACGTCAGGGCCAGCACCCGCAGCCGCTCGGGCAGCCAACCGTCGATCTGTTCGTCGTGAAAGAGGGCATCCGCTGGATGGGTATGCCCAGACCCCAGTCTGGAGCGCAGCGCCACTACCGCATCCGCCAGCCCGGTGGCGGCGGCCACCTGGTGCGCGACCCGCAGCAAGACCGAAGACCCATGCCGGGCCAGCGCCAGTGTCGCGGCACCGTCACCGACCAGCGCGACGCTGCGACCGGACATGCGCTCGGCAAGCGTCTTAGCCGGATTAGTGAACAGTTCGCGGCCCGCACTGTTGCGCAGCGCCTCGGCGTCCAACTCGTCGGCCAGGGCGGCCAGGTCCGTCCCCAACTTGCCGTCCATGCTCTGCAGCGTTGCCAGGCCGGCGGCCAGATACCGGCACAACCCGAACTCGTCGGGAACCCGGAGCCGCGGCGCCAGCACCGCGACCCGGCCCGCTGTCGTGTCCCGCAGCGGGCCCTCGTAGGGTGCCACGACGACAACCCGCGCACCCCGGCGTACCCCGGTCGCGGCCGCCCCGACCAGTGCGGGATCACCCGGGTCGTCGCCGGCAACGACCAGCACATCGAGCGTCCCGAGCCATGCCGGCGCCTCGGCGGCGACCACGATCGGCGCGGCGGCCAAACCACCTAACGCCGAGGCCAATATGGTGCCGGCGGTCTCGGCGGTACCCCGGCCGGCCACCCAGATCACCGTACGCGGTCGGTCGTCGCCGCATACTGGGTCCAGGGCGCCTTCGTCGAGCGCGGCGGCAGTGGCGCGCACCTGCGCGCCAGCCGTCGACGCGGCCCGCAGCAGTCCGTCCCGGTCGGCGGCGATCAGGCTCTCGGTGTCGTCGAGGTCGATCGCCACGTGAATGGCGTTCACTGCTGTGCCCTTTCGCGCGCTCTTTCGCCCGCGGCGCCCATTGCGGTGATTCGGGCGGCAACTTGTTGCACCACCGCGTCAACGTCCTCGGTAGAGCGTCCCTCCACATTCAGCCGCAGCAACGGCTCGGTGTTAGAGCTGCGCAGGTTGAACCAGCTGCCATCGCCCAGGTCCACTGTCACCCCGTCGAGGTGATCGATGGAGTGAATCCGGGTGCCGAAGGACTTCAGCACGGCGTCCACACACGCCGCCGCGTCGGCAACGGTGAAGTTGATCTCGCCGGAGGATTCGTAGCGCTGGTAGTCGGTGGTCAGCTCCGACAGCGGCCGCTGCTGCTCGCCAAGCGCGGCCAGCACATGCAGCGCAGCCAGCATCCCGGAATCGGCGCCCCAGAAATCCCGGAAGTAGTAGTGCGCTGAATGTTCGCCGCCGAAAATCGCGCCGGTCTCGGCCATCAGCGCCTTGATATAGGAATGCCCGACGCGTGAACGCACCGGTGTGCCGCCGCGCTCAAGCACCAGTTCGGGCACCGCCCGCGAGGTGATCAGGTTGTGAATCACGGTCGCACCGATCTCCCGGTTCAGTTCACGCGCGGCCACCAGCGCGGTCACCGTCGACGGCGAGACCGGCCGGCCGCGTTCGTCGACCACGAAGCACCGGTCGGCGTCCCCGTCGAAGGCCAGCCCGACATCGGCGCCACTGTCCTGGACATAGGTCTGCAGGTCCACCAGGTTCGCCGGGTCGAGCGGGTTGGCCTCATGGTTGGGAAACGTGCCGTCGAGCTCGAAGTACAACGGCAGCAAGGTGATCGAGTCGATCGCGCCGAGCACGGCGGGAGCGGTGTGACCAGCCATCCCGTTGCCGGCGTCGACGGCTACCCGCAGGGGACGCAGACCGGACAAATTCACCAGCGAGCGCAGGAATGCTCCGTACTCGTCCAGCACATCTTGATCGGTGATGGTTCCGGGTGGCCCGTCGTAGCCTGGGACGCCGGCGACCAGGTCCTCGCGGATGGCGGTCAGCCCGGTATCCTGCCCGACCGGCTTGGCGCCCGCCCGGCACATCTTGATGCCGTTGTAGGCCGCCGGGTTGTGGCTGGCGGTGAACATCGCGCCGGGGCAATCCAGCAGCCCTGACGCGAAGTAAAGCTGATCGGTGGAGGACAAGCCAATCCGCACCACGTCGAGGCCCTGGGCGATAACCCCGCTCGCAAAGGCAGCAGCCAGCGACGGCGAACTGTCCCGCATGTCGTAGCCGATCACCAGTTTTCGCGCACCCTCACCACGCGTCAGCCTGGCGAATGCGGCACCGACATCAGCGGTGAGGGAATTGTCGATCTCCTCGCCGACCAACCCGCGAACGTCATACGCCTTGATCACGCGGTGGACAGTCGCAGCGGGCCAAGACATGACAGGGCTCCTGACGAAGTGGACTCTTGGTCGTCAGCCTAGCCCGGCGACGATGCGGGCCGGAACGGCCCGAGGAGAAGCCGGGCAATCAGACCTAGAGTGTTCTGATTGCGGCTACCGGTAGGTAATCCAGCGCTAGTCGACGGGGTCGGGCAATACCCGCAGATGGCCGCGTCGGCGTCCGGTGCAGCCGGAGCGTTGCTCGGGCGGGGCGAACACCCCGCCGCTCGGCACGGTGGCCTGGGCGCTGGGATGGTGGCCGCCGGAATCGGAAAAACCGTTGACCGGTGGGCGGATCATGAGCTGGTCACGGCCCTCCCGCACCGCTTCCGCGAGCGCGACCAGGTCGTCCTCGTCGGGATTGCTGGGTAGCGGGCCGGCATGGCGGACGAGTTCCCAGCCGCGTGGTGCGGTGATTCGACCGGCGTGGCCGACGCACAGATCCCATGAATGCGGCTCCCGGGCGGTGGCGAGGGGACCGATCACTGCAGTCGAATCCGAGTACACGAACGTCAGCGTCGCCACTGCGCAATGCGGACACCCGGGCCGGCAACAGCGACGGGGAACGTTCACGACCGAGAGGCTATCGTGGACGAACGCCCCTGCAGCGCCGGACACGCGCATTCGCCCGGGGCGCGATGTGCAACCGTTACGATCGGCCAGTGGGCGGTTCGCGCAGCTCCTGGCGACGCGGTCGGTCGGCGGGCAGGTCGGTGTCGCGGCGAGGTCGCGACATGCGCGGCCCGCTGCTACCGCCGACAGTGCCGGGATGGCGAAGCCGGGCCGAGCGATTCGACATGGCGGTGCTGGAGGCCTACGAACCCATCGAGCAGCGCTGGCAGGAGCGGGTGGCGGGCCTAGACGTGGCGGTCGACGAGATCCCCCGCATCTCCCCCAAGGATCCCGACAGCGTGCAGTGGCCACCGGAGGTGGTCGCTGACGGACCGATCGCGCTAGCTCGGTTGATCCCCGCCGGTGTCGACGTCCGTGGCAATGCCACTCGGGCGCGAATCGTGCTGTTCCGCAAGCCGATCGAGCGACGCGCTAAGGACACCGTCGAATTGGGTGAACTGCTGCATGAAATCCTGGTAGCTCAGGTGGCCACCTATTTGGACGTCGAGCCCTCGGTCATCGACCCGACGATCGATGACGACTAACCGAATCTGATTGCCCGGCTCCTCCTCAGTCCGCTCCACGGACCGCATCGTCGCCGAGTGGTCGGCTTAGATGATGCCGCGTTTGAGGCGGCGGCGCTCGCGCTCGGAGAGGCCACCCCAGATGCCGAAGCGCTCGTCGTGAGCCAGGGCGTACTCCAGGCACTCAGCGCGCACCTCACAACCCAGGCAGATCTTCTTGGCCTCGCGGGTGGAGCCGCCCTTTTCGGGAAAGAACGCCTCGGGGTCGGTTTGCGCGCACAATGCGCGGTCTTGCCATTGCTCTCTGGTTAGCGGCACCCGTGGGAATACATCGGACGCGTCGGGAACCAAACTCAAACGGGGTCGTGCTATTGCACTTGTCCTCGCCGTGCCGGTGTTGATGTGCGGTGTGCCTCCCACTACGCCCTGAAGGTGCTCATAGGACATGCTCCGCCTCCTCACCTCGTTGATCGTGAATGTCACCCGCTGTTGTGATGTGTTTGTGATGTGCGGCCATTCTCAATTTTTCGAACAAGTGATCGAATCTCGGCTGCGACACCGAAACCGGCCGGCCACCGGGAAATGACACTGATGTGATTACACACGCGTAAGCCGCCGTGGTCAAGCGCTGGAATGCAATTCCATACCATCTCGTGACCAAAATTTGGCGATTGCCCCGCGGTTTGGGGTTCCGGCGTGTCGCGCTGGGTTCAATTGCTCGGCTCCTCCTTGCCCGTTCCGGCTGCATCGTCGCCGGGCGGGGTCCGATTGCCCGGCTCCTCCTCGCCCGTTCCGGCTGCATCGTCGCCGGGCGTACTGTCGTGCGATGTGAACGTCACGGTTCTGGTCGGCGGGGTCGGCGGTGCCCGCTTCCTGCTCGGCGTGCAGTGCCTGCTCGGTCTGGGTCAGTTTGCTCGGGAACACCGCCCGGCGCGCGACCAAGAGCTGACCGCGGTCGTCAACATCGGCGACGACGCCTGGATCCACGGCCTGCGCGTCTGCCCGGACCTGGACACCTGCATGTACACCCTGGGCGGCGGCGTCGACCCGCAACGCGGCTGGGGTCACCGCGACGAAACCTGGCACGCCATGGAGGAACTCGCCCGCTATGGTGTGCAGCCCGACTGGTTCCAGCTCGGCGACCGCGATCTGGCCACCCAGCTGGTGCGCACTCAGATGCTGCGGGCCGGCTATTCGCTGTCGCAGGTCACTGCGGCGCTGTGCGACCGCTGGCAGCCGGGCGCGCGGTTGCTGCCGGCCAGCGACGACCGTTCCGAAACCCACGTGGTCATCACCAACCCCGCTGACGATAGTCAGCGGGCAATCCATTTTCAAGAATGGTGGGCGCGTTATCGCGCTCAGGTGCCGACACACAGCTTCGCGTTCATCGGGGCTGAAAAGGCCAGCGCCGCAACTGAAGTCACTGACGCCATCGCTGACGCCGACATCATCTTGTTGGCACCGTCGAATCCGGTGGTGAGCATCGGCGCCATCCTGGCCGTCCCCGGTATCCGGGCAGCGCTGCGCTCGGCCGCCGCCCCAATCGTCGGCTACTCGCCGATCATCGGGGGAAAGCCGTTGCGCGGCATGGCCAATGAATGCCTTACCGTAATCGGTGTGGAATCCACCGCCGAGGCGGTAGGCCAGCACTACGGCGCCCGCCGCGCCACTGGGCTACTGGACTGCTGGCTGGTGCACGACGGCGACCACGCCGAAATCGACGGGGTCGCCGTGCGGTCGATACCGCTGCTGATGACCGACCCTAAAGCGACGGCCGATATGGTGAGCGCCGGGCTGGAGCTTGCGGGCGTGGCGGCGTGAGCGACCACGGCACTGCATCGACGGTCGAGATCCTGCCCGTGGCCGGGCTTCCCGAATTCCGGCCCGGCGACGACCTGAGCGCTGCCGTTGCCGCAGCCGCGCCGTGGCTGCGTTACGGCGACGTCGTGGTGGTCACCAGCAAGGTGGTATCCAAGTGCGAGGGCCGACTGGTTCCGGCGCCTGACGACGCTGAGGCGCGAGATGCGCTGCGGCGCAAGCTGATCGACCGCGAAGCGGTGCGGGTGCTGGCACGCAAAGGCCGAACCTTGATCACCGAGAACCGGCTCGGGCTGGTCCAGGCCGCCTCCGGTGTGGACGGCTCGAACGTCGGCGCGGCCGAACTGGCGCTGCTGCCGGTCGACCCGGACGCCAGTGCCGCGGCCCTGCGCGCCGGCCTGTGCGAGCGGCTCGGCGTCACGGTCGGCGTCGTGATCACCGACACCATGGGCCGGGCCTGGCGCAACGGCCAGACCGATGCCGCCGTCGGCGCTGCCGGTCTGTCCGTGCTGCACAGTTATGTGGGTGCGGTCGACCCCCACGGAAACGAGTTGCACGTCAGCGAGATCGCGGTCGCCGACGAGATCGCGGCCGCAGCCGATCTGGTCAAAGGCAAACTCACCGCGATACCGGTTGCCGTGGTGCGCGGGCTTACCCGACTCATCGTCGCCGACATCGGCTCCACAGCGCGGCACCTGCTGCGGCCCGGCACCGAGGACCTGTTCTGGCTGGGCACCGCCGAAGCCCTCGAACTCGGTCGCCAGCAGGCGCAATTGCTGCGCAAGTCGGTGCGCCAGTTCCGTGACGAACCGGTACCGGCGCACCTCGTCGAAGCTGCCGTCGCCGAAGCGCTGACCGCACCGGCCCCGCATCACACCCGGCCGGTGCGATTCGTGTGGCTACAGACCCCTGCGATTCGCACCCGGCTGCTGGACGCGATGCGCGACAAGTGGCGGTCCGACCTCGCCGGTGACGGCAAGCCCCCCGATGCCATCGAGCGACGGGTCGCGCGCGGTCAGATCCTCTACGACGCACCCGAAGTCGTCATCCCGATGCTGGTCCCTGAAGGTGCGCACAGCTACCCTGATGCCGCCCGCACCGACGCCGAGCACACCATGTTCACGGTAGCGGTCGGCGCGGCCGTGCAAGCCCTGCTGGTCGCGCTGGCGGTGCGAGGATTGGGCAGCTGCTGGATCGGATCGACCATCTTCGCGGCCGACCTTGTCCGCACCGAGCTGCAGCTGCCGGCCGAATGGGAACCGTTGGGCGTCATCGCGATCGGCTACGCCGAAGAGCCGACACAACCGCGTCCCCCGGCACCGGTGGACGACCTGCTGGTGCGCAAGTGAGCATTCGCGATTCGGCGATAAGAATCCTCACCGGTTGGCGGGCGCCCGATCCGGCCCAGGAGTCGCTGCGGCACGCGGTGCTGGCCTTCGTGCACGGCCGCCCCGACGCCTGCCGTCGCGACTGCGTACCGGGTCATGTCACCGCCTCAGCGCTGGTGCTCGACGACAGCGGCAGCCGAGTGCTGCTGACCCTGCACCCGCGGCTGGGCCGCTGGGTCCAGCTGGGCGGGCACTGCGACGACGCCGACGACGACATCGTCGCGGCGGCGCTGCGGGAAGCCACGGAGGAATCCGGCATCGCCGGCCTGCGCATCTCCCCCGAACTGGCCGCGATCCATGTCCATCCGGTCACCTGCTCACTGGGCGTGCCGACCCGCCACCTGGACCTGCAGTTCGTGGCGCGGGCGCCAGCCGGCGCGCAGATCGCGATCAGCGACGAGTCGGTAGACCTGCGCTGGTGGCCGGTCGACTCCTTGCCGCCCGGTTCCGATGCCGCGCTCGCCTACTTGGTCGCCCGCGCGGCTCAGACGTCGCTGGAGAAGCGGATCCCCCCGTCGGGAATAGCGACTCCAGGCCACACCCGGGCACCATCAAGCAGCTCGCAGCGCGCACCGATGTGAGCCCCATCGCCGATCACACCGTCGCGGATCAGCGCCCGCGGACCGATGCGGGCGCCGAAGCCGATGATGGACCGCTCGATCACGCTGCCGGCCTCAATTCGCACGCCGTCGAAGACGACCGCGCCGTCCAGCCTGACACCGGGACCGATCTCGGCGCCCCGCCCGACGACCGTGCCCCCGATCAGCAACGCGCCGGGAGACACCGCCGCGCCGTCGTGCACCAACTGCTCGCCGCGGTGGCCGTGCAGGGCCGGTGACGGGGCGATGCCGCGCACCAGATCCGCCGATCCACGGACGAAGTCTTCCGGCGTGCCCATGTCACGGAAGTAGCTGGCATCGACGTAGCCGTAGACGCTGACGTCGTCGTCGGAGAGCAGGGCCGGGAACACCTCGCGTTCGACCGAGACCTCGCGGCCCCGGGGAATCCGGTCGATGATCTCGCGAGAGAAGACATAGCAGCCGGCGTTGATCTGGTCGGTCGGCGGATCCTCCGTCTTCTCCAGGAACGCGGTGACCCGGCCATTCTCAGTGGGCACGCAGCCGAATGCCCGTGGGTCAACTACCCGTACCAGGTGCAGCGTAAGGTCGGCTTTGTTGCCACGGTGGTAGTCGAGCATCTGGCCCAGGTCGGCTCCGGAGAGCACATCGCCGTTGAACACCATCACGGTGTCGTGGCGCAGCTTCGAAGCGACGTTGGCGATGCCGCCGCCGGTCCCCAAGGGATGCTCCTCGGTCACGTATTCGATCTGCAGGCCCAGCTGGGACCCGTCGCCGAACTCCGTCTCGAACGCCGCGGGCTTGTATGACGTGCCGAGGATGACGTGCTCGATACCGGCCGCGGCGATCCGCGAGAGCAGGTGGGTCAGAAACGGCAGCCCGGCGATTGGCAGCATGGGCTTGGGCAACGACAAGGTCAGCGGCCGCAGCCGCGTGCCCTTGCCGCCGACCAGGATCACCGCATCGACTTCGGGGTTTGCCAACTTTACTGCCGTCCTTCTGCCAGTCTCCGCCGCGAACTGCGCACCAACAGTCGCGCCCGCGCCGCCAGCGCGCCCCGCATCGTCCATCGCAGCGGGGCCCGCCGCCAACCAGAATGCCGTTCGGCAAGGAATATATACGTGCTTTTGTGATGGGCCGCCAGGTTGCTCGCCGGATCGCGCCCGGTGACGTGGCCCTTGTGGTGCAGCACTTCTGCCGAGGGCACATAAACGTTCAACCAGCCGGCTTTCTGCAGCCGGTCGCCGAGGTCGACATCCTCGAAGTACATAAAGTAGCGCTCGTCGAAGCCGCCGACCTGCTCGAAGGCCGCGCGGCGCAGCAAAAGACACGACCCCGACAGCCAGCCCACCGGCCGTTCACTGGGCTCCAGACGCTCCTGGCGGTAGGCCGTCGACCAGGGATTATTGCGCCAGATCGGGCCGATCACCGCGTGCATGCCCCCGCGGACCAGGCTTGGCAGGTGGCGCGCCGACGGGTATACCGACCCGTCGGGCTCCCGGATGAGCGGGCCCAAGGTGGCTGCGCGGGGCCAGCGGGCGGCAGCGTCCAGCAAAGCGTCGATGCTGCCCGGGCCCCATTGCACGTCCGGGTTGGCCACCAGCACCCACTCATCGGCGGCCCCCCCTTCTTTAGAGAGCTGGGCCACCGCACGGTTCACCGCCGTTCCGTACCCGAGGTTGGCCCCGGTGACGAACAGCCGCACGTTGGGGTAGCGCTCGACCGCCGCCTGCGGTGTCCCGTCGATGGAGCCGTTGTCGGCCAGCAGCACGCTCACCGACCGGTCGGTGGCCAGCGGCAGCGAGGCCAGGAAACGGCCCAGGTGCGGCCCCGGGGAGTAGGTCACCGTCACCAACGGCAGGACGTCACTCACGGGTAGAGACTAACGGTCCCGCGCTCAGCGCTGCGGCAAGCGCGTCACGCCATGGCCGCAGCGGGGACAGGCCGGCCTGCACCGACAGCCGACTCGACAGCGCCGAGTAACACGGTCGGGCCGCTGGACGCGGCTTCCGGTCGCTGCTGACGGGCCGCACCCGCTGCGGGTCGGCCCCGAGCTCTTCGAACACCGCGCGGGCCTGCTGGAAACGGGTGACGGCGCCTTCGTTGGCGGCGTGTACCACGGGCGCGTGGACCCGTCCGTCGGCCACCTCCAGCAGCGCCGCGGCCAGATCCGCCACATAGGTCGGCGATCCGGTCTGGTCGTCGACCACTTCCACGGTGCCATCCCCGGCCGCGAGTCGTCGCATGATGGCGACGAAGTCTTTGCCGCCGGTTCCCCCGGTGTAGACCCAGGCGGTGCGCACCACGGTAGCGTCCGGAAGTGTTGCGAGAACGGCTAGTTCGCCGGAGAGCTTGGTGCGGCCGTACACACTCAGCGGCCCGGTTTCATCGCCGGGCTCATACGGGCGGGGCACTTTTCCGCCGAAGTCGCCGCTGAAGACGTAGTCGGTGGAGATGTGGATCAGCTGCGCACCAGCGCGCGCGCATGCGCGTGCGATGTACTCGGGGCCGGTCGCATTGACCGCATATGCGGTCTGCTCGTCACTTTCGGCGCCGTCGACATTGGTGTAGGCGGCACAGTTAACCACCACATCGCCGCTCTCGACGATCCGCTCGGCGGCCGCCGGGTCCGTGATATCCCACTGCGACGACGTCAGCGCCCGCACATCACGGCCCTGACGAGCGGCTTCGGCCGCCAAAAAGCTGCCGACCTGCCCGCCGGCTCCGGTGATCACGATCCTGCGCAACACATTCCTGAGTCTGGCACGCCGACACCCGGCTACCCGAGTTACTACTGTGTCGCAAGTAATCTAAAGTGATGTCTGCGCAACGTGTGGTCCGTGTGGTTGCCACCGTGGCGGCTGTCGCGGTGATGCTCTGCACCGGGGTGGCGTGGAGCGAGATCCGCTCGTTTGAGGACGGCATCTACCATTTCTTCGCCCCCTCGCTGGGTCAGGGCGGCGACGACGGCGCCATCGACATCCTGCTGGTCGGGGTGGACAGCCGCACCGATGCCCACGGCAACCCGCTGACCGCGAAGGAGCTGGCGACCCTGCGCGCAGGCGACGACGTGGCCACCAACACCGACACCATCATCCTGGTCCGCATCCCCAACAACGGGAAGTCGGCCACCGCGATCTCGATCCCGCGCGACTCCTACGTCAAAGCACCGGGTTTGGGCAAGACCAAGATCAACGGCGTCTATGGCCAGGTCAAGGAAGAAAAGCGGGTCAGCCTCGTCGAATCCGGTGTCCCCGAGGCGGAGGCCGAGGCGCGGGGCACCGAGGCCGGCCGGGAGGCCCTGATCAGGACGGTCGCCGACCTGACCGGCGTGACCGTCGACCACTACGCCGAGATCGGGCTGCTCGGTTTCGCGCTCATCACCGACGCCCTCGGTGGCGTCAACGTATGTCTAAAAGAGCCCGTGTACGAGCCACTTTCGGGTGCCGATTTTCGGGCGGGCTGGCAAAAACTCAACGGCCCGCAGGCGCTGAGCTTCGTCCGCCAACGTCACGACCTGCCCCGCGGCGACCTGGATCGCGTGGTGCGTCAGCAGGTGGTGATGGCGTCGCTGGCCCACCAGGTGATCTCAGGCAAGACGCTGTCGCACCCCGCAACTCTGGAACGGCTGCAACAGGCCATCCAGCGTTCGGTGGTCATTTCCTCCGGGTGGGACGTCATGGATTTCGTCCAGCAGTTGCAGAAGCTAGCGGCCGGCAAGGTCGCCTTTGCCACCATTCCGGTGCTCGACGAGTCCGGCTGGAGCGACGACGGCATGCAGAGCGTGGTGCGGGTGAATCCCCACCAGGTTGCCGACTGGGTTGCCGGCCTGCTGCATGAGCAGGATCAAGGCAAGACTGAGCAGCTGGCCTACACGCCCGAGAAAACCACTGCCGACGTGCTCAACGACACCGACATCAACGGACTGGCCGCAGCGGTGTCAGAGGTGTTGACCGCCAAAGGATTTACCGCCGGCACCATCGCCAACAACGAAACCGGCCACGTGACCGCCAGCCAGGTGCGAGCCACCAAGACCGATGACTCGGGCGCGCAGGCGGTTTCCAAGGACCTCGGCGGGTTACCCGTCATCGCCGATCCGTCGATGCCGCCCGGCTCGGTGCGGGTGGTGCTGGCCAACGACTACACCGGTCCGGGCTCGGGCCTCGACGGCACCGGCGTGACGGCGGCCGGTTCGTCCGAGCAAGGGCCGACGGGAAACACCGCTCCCCCACCGTCGCCGATTCTTACCGCCGGCTCCGACCGCCCGGAGTGTGTCAACTGACGTGAGCACGCTCAGCGAAGCGATCCTCGATCCGATGCTGCGCGCCGACCCCGTGGGCCCGCGCATCACCTACTACGACGACGGCAGCGGCGAGCGCATCGAGCTGTCCGCGGTGACACTGGCCAACTGGGCCGCCAAGACCGGCAACTTGTTGCGCGACGAGCTGGGTGCCGGGCCGGCCAGCCGGGTCGCGGTGTTGCTGCCGGCGCACTGGCAGACGGCGGCGGTGTTGTTCGGGGTGTGGTGGATCGGCGCGGAGGTCGTGCTGGGGGGCCCGCAAGCCGATGTCGCGTTGTGCACCGCCGGTCGGCTGGACGAGGCCTTAGATGTGACGGGCGCTGTCGGGGTGGGTGGTGAGGTGGCGGTATTGTCGCTGGATCCGTTCGGCCGGCCGGCACCCGACCTGCCGGTGGGCGTCACCGACTACGCCACCGCGGTGCGGGTGCACGGCGACCAGATCGTGCCCGAACGCCGTCCCGGGCCGGCGCTGGCGGGCCGATCGGTCGACCAGATCCTGGCTGACTGTCGGAGATCCGCGGCGGCAATGGGTTTGACGTCCGCGGATCGGGTGCTCTCCGCGATGTCGTGGGCCGAGCCCGACGAGTTGGTAGACGGCCTGCTGGCAGTCCTCGCGGTCGGCGCGTCGTTGGTGCAGGTGGCCAATCCCGATCCTGCCGCGTTGCCGCGCAGGATCGAGACCGAGAAGATCACCCGGGTCCTTGAGTAGCGGCGCAGGTGATCCATCGTGATTGGCACGACCCCCCGAACTGGTCCAGGAGTTATCAGAGTCGGTCTACCCGGGGGCGACGTCGAGTACCGCCGTTGGTCACGGCATCAGTAGTTTCGCGGCAGTGCCGCGACCATAGCTTCGACCTGTGCGCGTGTGAGTGTGGTGATACTTGCGTCTGGTAGTCCGAGGATGCGGTCGATGGCAAGCCCGTGGAGTCTGAATCTGGTTGTCAGAACATCGATTGCCTGGTCTCGGGCGGACTCGTCGGCAGCGTGCAAGACATCCAGGATGTTCGAGTTCGTGCGCGCGGCGAGACCATAAATCATGTCAGCGACGCCTTCGGGGTCGAACGTGTCGAAGATACCGCCTGTGACCCCTTCCGATATCAGCCGCGTCAGCAAAGGCCGGAAAAGCTCTTCCTCGACGGTGAGGATTCGTCCGTACAGATGGGCATTGTCGGGGCGCAGCAACGACACCATCGCGGCCAGCTGCTCCGGTCCGCCCATTTTCATGTTGATGTCAAAACCGGCCTGCAACACCGCGTTGAGCCGGTCCAACGCATTACCTCGACACTGAGCGAGGGCGTCCTCGACACCGGTGAATGCTTCGCGGGCGCTGCGCTCGGCCAAGGCCGCTATCAGCGCGTCTTTGGACGGGAACCAGTGGTAGAAGGCGCCTTTGGAGACCCCGGCGTCGGCGATCAGATCGTTGAGGCTGACATTGTCGTAACCGTGGCGCAGAAATAGCCCCGATGCCCGGTCGAGCAGCTCCGCTCTGCGGATGTCGGGATGCTTAATTACCCGCGGCATGCGGGCCCTGGGTTGCGCTCGCCACAACTTTTGGTGTGCGTGGTTCCGGCTTCCAGCCGACGTAGGTCAGATACAGCCCGGCCAGGGCGAGGCAGATGAACACCACCCATATCGCCGCAGTCGCACCCGAGCTGTAGACGGCGTTGCCGGCGGCGTTGTAGGCCTGGGGAACGGTCAGCAGCAGCACCCCACGTATCGCGAAAAACCAGCCCACAACGGACACGATGATCGCCGCGGGGCTCCGCCAGTACTGGTGAAACGCGATGATGAAAAGCCCGCCCGCCAAAAGGATGGCGCCGTACAGCCACGGCCACATGGGGTTGGCCTTGAATTCGTTGAACAGTGTTTGCATGTACGAGCCGCGCACCGCAACCGTGGTAGGCACGATTGTCAGGAACGGGCCCATCGCGCGGGCGAACATACGTGTGCGGATCTGTGATTGCTCTGGTGTGCTCATTGGTCTACCTCCATAGTCGGCAGACAATCTATATCGACCGATGGTCGGTATACAAGACCGCCAGTCGATATAGCCCCCGCGGTGAGGTCACGCCATGATCACGGCGGCGGCTCCCGCGGCGGCGGTGGCCGCACCAGGTCACCCGCTGGAGTTTGGCCGGAGCGCTGAGAAGTCCGGTGTCGGCGTGGTCGCCGATCGCGGTGTCGAGCACGGCGGCTGTCCCCTGGAAGCCGATGGAAGGCGTCGAGCAAACCGAGTTCGCGGCCGAGAAGATCCGGGAGGGTGCCGATCGCCGGAACGGCGCGACGGCAGCCGGTCAGGCCGAAGGCCATCTGGCCGTTGATGCTGGTGCAAGTGATATTAAGGTTCTGCCAGTCGACGGGGACTGACAACGGGTAGAGCGCTTCGAGTCGGGCGCCATTCCAGTACATCGGCCCTTCAGGGCCGGGAACGTTGGAGATCATGACGTTTGGTGGGCGGAGCGGCCCGGGCGCGTGGCCGAGCGTCATGGCAAGCGCCAGCGGGGAGATGCCAAGCGCGCTCATCGCCAGCACCTGCAACTGGCTACGGCCGGCGAGCGCGGCCTTGGCGTCGCGCATGCTGGCCTGCACCGCTGCCAGACGCTCGGCCGGGTCGGCCAGGTGTGTGGCCAGGGAGCACATCAACGTCCCTATCTTGTTGCCGGGAACCTCATCTGTCGCGCTGACGGCGTCGGAGCCGCGCAGGGAGACCGGCACCATCGCGATCAGTGGCGCAGCTGGCAGCGCCTCGCGGGCGAGTAGATACCGCCGTAGTGCCCCCGCGCACATGGCGAGCACGACGTCGTTGAGGGTGGCGTCAGCGTGCTTGGCCACCAGCCGCAGCCGCTCGATCGGGAAGGTGCAGCCTGTGAAAGACCGGGCGCTGCCGAGGGGTCCGTTCAGCGGGGTATGCGGTGCGGCCAGGGTCAGCGGACCACCGCGGCCGCGCACCGCCCGCCAGGCGGTGTCGGCAAGGGCGGGCACCACGCCTGCCAGGTCTCCGGCCCCGCCCAACACCGTGCGGGCGGCGTCCAGTGGACTGATCCCGCCCCCGGCTGCCGTCGCATCCGAGGACGGTGGCTGCTGGGAGACCTCCCACATGGCGGGCATCTCACGCCGATCCGGGTCCGCGCCGACGGTCCGCCGCAGCAGCCCCATCGTCGAGACCCCATCGGCTATCGCATGGTGGGTCTTGACGTATAGCGCGTAGCGCCCGTCAGGGAGGCCCTCGATCAGGTGCAGCTGCCACAGCGGGCGGGAGCGGTCCAGCATCCCTGCGTGTAGCTGGGCGACCAGGTCCCACAACCCAGCCATAACAGCTTTGCGCGGCAACGCGCTGAGCTGCACGTGGTAGGACAGGTCGACCTCGGCGTCGGTGTGCCAATACCACTGCCCGAGCGAAATGAGCGAGCGGTGCGGGCGCCGCCGCCAGAGCGGCGCCACCCGCTCGCGGGCAAGTGCAGCGGCGAACATGTCCCGCACATAGTGCGTGCCGCTGCCCTCGGGCCGGCTCAGCAACGCCAGCACACCGACGTGCATCGGCCGCTTCGGTGTCTCCGCGACCATGAACAGCGCGTCAGCGGGCGACATAGGAGAAAGCACGGACAGCACAAACCTTTCCGAGCAGTGGACCGAACCCCCCGCATCCGGCCGTCGCCCACCGGCCCGCGGCACCACTCGAAACCCGCCGCCCCGCATGGGCGCTGCCAAAAGCTGTCAGCCCAACAGGCCCCTGACATCAGGCTTGCGTGCGTAAGCTTTTCGCGCACGAATGCGCTTGTGTCAGATGCTGGTTGCCGCCGCGCTGAGGCAAACCCCGCCGGGTTCTGGACGGGTAGTTCGCCCAACGTAGCACACCGACCTCAGTGATCACGACTGGTATTGCTCGGTGCTTAATGTGATCGAAACGGGCGGCGGCGGGAAGGGTCGACTGGCATGCATGGTGCTCATCGCGGCGCACTGCGCTCGCCAAAGCAGATTCATATTGGTATCGCAATATTTCTATGTTAACGTCGTCGGGTAACCGGTGGAAGTGTTGTGCCAACAGGGCAGAACGGGAGGAAGGTTAGGCGATGGTGCTGCACGGGCTCTTCGGGAAGGCGGCCACGACGGTGCTCACCGGGCTGGTCGGGGTGACCGCCTACGAGGCACTGCGGAAGGCGGTGGCTAAGGCTCCGCTTCACGAGACCGCGGTAACGGCAGCGGAGTGGAGCCTGCGCGGAACCCGGCGGGCCGAGGAAGCAGCAGAGTCAGCCAGGCTCAAGCTCGCCGACGTGATGGCGGAGGCCCGTGAACGGATCGGCGAAGAGGTACCCGCTCCGGCCATCACCGACGTCGAGGCGCACGAACACTGACCACTTGACATGACTGTTACCAACGACACTGCCCTGCAAGTCGTTTCGGACGCGGCTGTGAACGAGCCCGACCTGGCAGTCGTCTCTGATGCGGCCGGACGGATGCGGGTTCAAGTCCCGTGGGTGCGCGGCGATTCCCGCCGGGCCGTGGCGGTCGAAGACGCGGTCGACCAGCTAAACGGTGTGCGGGCGGTGCACGCCTATCCCCGCACCGGGTCCGTCGTCGTCTGGTATTCGCCCAAGCGCTGCGATCGCTCAGCGGTGCCGGCGGCGATCCGCGCCGCCGCCCACACCGCCCCCGAGCTGATTCCGGCACGGGCGCCGCACTCATCGGAGGTCCGCAACGCCGACGTGCTGCGCATGGTCATCGGCGGCGCGGCGCTGGCCCTACTGGGTGTGCGCCGCTACGTGTTCGCGCGGGCACCGCTGCTGGGCCCGACCGGGCGGCTGGTCGCCACCGGCGTCACCGTGTTCACCGGCTATCCGTTCCTTCGCGGCGCGCTGCGCTCGATCCGCTCCGGCCGCGCCGGCACCGACGCGCTGGTGTCCGCGGCGACCGTCGCAAGCCTGGTGCTGCGCGAAAACGTGGTCGCGCTTACCGTGCTGTGGCTGCTCAATATCGGTGAGTACCTGCAGGATCTGACCCTGCGGCGAACCCGGCGGGCCATCTCCGACCTGCTGCGCGGCACTGCGGACACTGCCTGGCTCCGGCTCGCCGACGGTAACGAGATCCAGGTGCCGATCGACACGGTGCAGATCGGCGACGAGGTCGTGGTGCACGACCACGTCGCGATCCCGGTCGACGGCGACGTGGTCGACGGCGAGGCGGTCGTCGACCAGTCCGCGATCACCGGGGAAACCTTGCCGGTCAGCGTCATCGTCGGATCGGAGGTGCACGCCGGTTCGGTGGTGGTGCGCGGACGCTTGGTGGTGCGCGCCCGCGCCGTCGGCAGTCAAACCGCCATCGGCCGCATCATCACCCGGGTCGAAGAGGCGCAGCACGACCGGGCGCCGATTCAAACTGTCGGCGAGAACTTCTCCCGTCGCTTCGTTCCCACCTCGTTCATCATGTCCGCGATCACCTTGGCGCTCACCGGAGACATCCGCCGCGCGATGACCATGCTGTTGATCGCCTGCCCGTGCGCGGTGGGACTGGCCACCCCGACCGCGATCAGCGCAGCGATCGGCAACGGTGCCCGCCGCGGCATTCTCATCAAGGGCGGATCCCACCTCGAACAGGCGGGCCGGGTGGACGCCATCGTGTTCGACAAGACCGGCACCCTCACCGTCGGGCGCCCGGTTGTGACGAATATCGTTGCTATGCATAAGGATTGGGAGCCTGAGCGGGTGCTGGCCTACGCGGCCAGCTCGGAGATCCACTCTCGTCATCCGCTGGCCGAAGCGGTGATTCGATCGACGGAAGAACGTCGCATCAGCATTCCGCCGCATGAGGAGTGCGAGGTGCTGGTCGGGCTCGGCATGCGGATGTGGGCCGACGGGCGGACCTTGCTGCTGGGCAGCCCCTCGCTCCTGCGCGCCGAAAACGTCCGGGTGTCGACGGAAGCGTCGGCCTGGGTGGACAAGCTACGACGCGAGGCGGAGACCCCGCTGCTGCTGGCCGTCGACGGCACACTGGTCGGGCTGATCAGCCTGCGCGACGAAGTGCGGCCTGAGGCTGTTGACGTCTTGAAGAAGTTGCGCGCCGACGGCATCCGCCGGATCGTCATGCTCACCGGCGATCACCCGGATATCGCCGAAGTGGTTGCCCGCGAGCTCGGCATCGACGAGTGGCGCGCCGAGGTGCTGCCCGAAGACAAGCTGGAAGTGGTACGCCAACTGCAGGACGAGGGGCACATCGTCGGGATGGTCGGTGACGGCATCAACGACGCCCCGGCCCTGGCGGCCGCCGATATCGGGATTGCCATGGGGCTGGCCGGAACCGACGTCGCCGTCGAGACCGCCGATGTCGCGTTGGCCAACGACGACCTGCAACGCCTGCTCGACGTGGGGGACCTGGGCGCACGGGCAGTCGAGGTCATCCGGGAGAACTACGCCATGTCCATCGCGGTCAACGCGGCCGGGCTGCTCATGGGCGCCGGCGGCGCCTTGTCACCGGTGCTGGCGGCGATCCTGCACAACGCGTCCTCGGTGGCGGTGGTCGCCAACAGCTCACGGCTGATCCGCTACCGCCTCGACTAATCTGGCTGGACTGCTTGTCGTTACGCTGACTAAGCAGTAGCTCGCAGCCGTAGAAAGAGGCCGGACATGGCACGCACCGACAACGACACCTGGGATCTGGCAACCAGCGTGGGCGCCACCGCCACCATGGTCGCCGCGGGCAGGGCCCGCGCCACCAAGGCCGCAGATCCGCTCATCGAAGACCGGTTCGCCGAGCCGCTGGTGCAGGCGGTCGGCATCGACTTTTTCACCCGATGGGCCGCTGGCGAACTCGACTCCGCCGATGTCGACATCCCCGACTCGCCGTTTGGCATGCAGCGGATGACCGACCTGATGGCGGCGCGCACCCGCTACATCGACGCGTTCTTCTCCGACGCGGCGGCGGCCGGCATCCGCCAGGCGGTCATCTTGGCCTCCGGCCTCGACGCGCGCGGGTATCGACTGGCGTGGCCGGCAGGGATGACGCTGTTCGAGATCGACCAACCGCGAGTCATCGAATTCAAGACCGCCACGCTGGCCGCGCTCGGCGCTGAGCCCACGGTCGAGTTGCGGGTAGTGCCGATCGATCTGCGTCACGATTGGCCGGCGGCGCTGCGTCAGGCCGGTTTCGACGCCGGACAACCCACCGCGTGGATCGCCGAGGGCCTGCTCGCCTTTCTTCCGCCGAAGGCTCAGGATCGCTTGTTGGACAACATCACCGCGCTGAGCGGCGAGGGCAGTCGGCTGATGGCGGAGATCTTCATGAACTCTCCGGAAAATCTGCGGGTCATGGAGGCCGCGACCCAAAAGTGGTACGAGCATGGTCTCGACGTCGAACTTGACAACTTGGGCTATCCCGGCGAGCGAAATGATGTCGCGACGTACCTAGACGATCGCGGCTGGCGCACAGTTCGCACACTGGCCCGCCAGTTGTTGGCCGACAACGGATTGCCGGTGCCACCCCGCATCGAGGCCTTTACCGAAAACTACTACTGCACCGCGGTGCTGGATGGACGCTGATGCCGAACAACAACGGCCCCAGGCCTCTTGACGGGTTTCGGGTACTCGATTTCACCCAGAACGTGGCCGGGCCGCTGGCCGGACAGGTGCTGACCGACCTGGGCGCCGAGGTCATCAAGATCGAGGCACCCGGCGGGGACGCTGCCCGGCAGCTCACCTCGGTCCTTCCGGGCCGCCCGCCGCTGCCCACCTATTTTCTTCCCAACAACCGGGGCAAGAAGTCGGTCACGGTGGACCTGGCGTCCGACGCAGCCAAGCGGCAGATACTGGGGCTTGCCGACACCGCGGACGTGGTCCTGGAAGCGTTCCGCCCGGGGGTCATGGAGAAACTCGGCCTGGGCCCCGATGTATTGCAGTCCCGCAACCCCAAACTCATCTATGCCCGCCTGTCGGCCTATGGCGGCAACGGGCCGCACGGTGACCGGCCGGGAATTGACCTGATGGTCGCGGCCGAGGCCGGAATGACCTCCGGTATGCGCACACCGGACGGTAAACCGCAGATCATCCCGTTTCAGGTTGTCGACAACGCGAGTGGTCACGTCTTGGCCCAGGCGGTGCTCGCCGCGCTACTCAACCGCGAGCGGCACGGGGTGGCCGACGTCGTAAGCGTCGCCATGTACGACGTGGCGGTGGGGCTGCAGGCCAACCAGCTGATAGTGCACCTGAACCGGCCTCCCGGCAACCGGCCGAAGTCGAACACCAAGGAGCGCAAGATGGTTGGCTTCGCAAGCCAACCGTCAGATGCATTCCGCACCGCCGACGGGTATGTCGTGATCAGCGCGTATGTGCCCAAACATTGGGCGCTGCTCTGTCGAACCATCGGCCGTGCCGACCTTCTTGACAACGAGCGGTTCGCCGATCAGCGTTCGCGGGCGATCAACTACGCCGAGTTGACCGACGAATTGGAATTGACGCTGACCACCAAAACGGCCGCCGAGTGGGTCAATCTGTTGCGCCACAACGGTGTAATGGCGTGCCTGCCGTATACCTGGAAACAGGTCGTCGACACCCCGCTTTTCGCTGAGAACGAGCTGGCCCTCGAGGTCGGCAGCGGTGAGGACGCGGTCATACTGATCCGCACGCCAGCGCGCTACTCCACGTTCACCGCCGTGGCGACGGACCCGCCGCCGGCAGCGGGTGAACACAACGACGAGTTGCTTACCACGCCGGAAGCCCCGTTACCCACCGAGCACTGACGCCATATACCCCCGCAGCGCACGCTTCAGCTCGGTCACCATCGCCGATCGCTCGCGGCCGGCAGCAGCGCCCCGATCGCGGACCGCGTCGCCGCGCTGGCGACTCAGCGCCGGGGCTGAACCGGCTCCGCGTACCGGTTATCCTCAGTGCTCGGTTCATGACCTGCCGCTTCCCCCACTGCGACCGACCCGCCGACGCCCGCGATATCGACCACACCATTCCCTACGATGGCGTGGCCTGACGTATCCGTCCAAGCTGAGATTTTGCTAATCTACCCCCACGGCGAAGGTGAAGACGGCTGCTAAGCAGGCGGTGCGGTCGGCGGCGATCTACGCGCGTATCTCCGTGGACATTGAGGGCAAATCCCTTGGGGTGCAGCGGCAGTTGGAGGATTGCCGTAAGTTGGCCGCCGATCGGGGTTGGCCGGTGGGTGCCGAGTACGTCGATAACGACGTGTCGGCGTGCTCCGGCAAGCCGCGCCGCGAGTACGCCCGGATGCTGGCCGACCTGGAATCGGGCGCTCGCGATGCAGTGATCGTCTACAACCTGGACCGGTTACATCGGCGCCCGGTGGAGCTGGAGGAATTCGTCGCGCTGTGTGAGCGAACATCGGACCTCCCGGTTCTCGCGCATGAAGACTCCGCACATGCCCTGGTTCCCCCGACCGCGCGGGGTCCGCCGGTGACTCGCGTATACCGCCACCGACGATGTTGCCTTCCACGTAGGTCAACCGTGTCGGCACCCCAAACTCCTTGATTTCGCGGCTCAATAGCCCGGCCTGTACGTACCCCTCCCACCGCTTCGCCGCTGCCCTCGCGAGCATCAACGCATGGTTCGGGGCCATCGTGGTTCGCTACTCCTTCGATGTAGAGCGCTCTCATCTCCTTCTTCATGCCGGTTTATCCCGGCGCTCTGACCCTTCCAGGTCGGGCCCCGGCACCAAGCTGGTATACGGGCTCATACGGCCCAAATAAAGATCGGCGTCGGCGGGCGACCCGATCCCATTTTCACGCCCGCGAGGCGTCCCTCGGAGGCAGATGGAGCTGGTATCAAGGGGTATCTGCGCGGCGAAAACCCGCGGCTCGGGGAGGTTAAGCTAAGCCTAAGCTAAGCCACTTTCAACGTCTACCTCAGGTGATCGACGGGCCCAGGTGAACGCAGCCCGATGCTCACCGCGCCGCCACCGCGATCGGAAAGCAGGGCATCCTAGAGGCCGGTTCCCGAGTCACGCAGACAACCGTGTGCCCTGACCACTACCACGTTTCATTGAGAAGATCCGCAGGAACGTCTAACCGTCTGAATTCATCGCGCCGGTAAGACTCGACACAGGCTGACCGTCGAACCTTGCCGCTTGTGGTGACTGGAATTGTGCCGAGCCGCACGAGAACGAGATCGGCGACGCGTAAACTGTGCGAAGCCGATATCGCCGAAATGATTTCACGCTTTACTGAACGAAGTTTCTGCGCGCGCTCCTCGTCGGATCCACCCACCTTGTCGAGTTCTACAATGGCGACAAGCTTTTCCATGTGACCATCGGCGACCGATATTGCCCCGGCCCGTGCCCCGGTGATCTCCTGGATCGTTGCCTCGATGTCGTCGGGAGAGTGGTTGCGCCCATACACGATCAAGATATCCTTGATCCGGCCGATGATGAACAGCTCGCCGTCGGAGATGAAGCCCAAATCTCCGGTTCTGAGCCAAGGCCCTTCGGGTGTGCCAGCCGACGGTGCGACAAGCCGTGCACCGAACGTGCGCTCAGTCTCTTGAGGTTTCTGCCAATAGCCCACAGCGACGTTATCGCCGTACACCCAGATCTCGCCGGTCTTTCCAACCGCACACTCGGTCCCGGTGTCGGGATCGACGATCCGCACCATCGGTGACCTCGGCACCCCGTAGCTGACCAGCGGTGTACCGCTCGTGCTTTCGCACCGCTTTGCCTGGCCGGCGGACAGTTTCTCGGATTCGAAGTGGACGATTTCTGGTGGTTGACCCGGTTGTCGGGTTGCCACGTACACCGTTGCTTCCGCGAGTCCATATGAGGGTCGTATCACCGTGTCGCGCAGATTGAACCGGGCGAACCGCTCAGTGAAGCGCCGCAGCGTCGCGGCGTGTACCGATTCGCTACCGTTGATGATGCCCAGCACATCCCCGAGATCAAGCCCGGCCATGTCCTCGTCTGATATTTTTCGTACCGCCAATTCGAAAGCGAAATTCGGCGCCGCCGAGAATGCGTGAAAATTGCTAGCCAGCAACTGCATCCACTGCGCTGGTCGCTGCAGGAAAGACACCGGACTCATGAGCACAGTGCGTAATCCCCCCAGAATCGGTGTACAAATTCCTAGCGTCAAACCCATGTCGTGATGGAACGGCAGCCACGACACAACAGTCGAGTCTGGCGGGGGGACCTTTCCGTAGTCCTCAAAGTAGTCAGACATCTGCTGTTCGAAATTGGCCAGCAGGTTGCTGCGCGAGACCATGACCCCGGCAGGCTGGCGGGTCGACCCGGACGTGTATTGCAAATACGCAGTACTCGGGCGATTGTCGCCCCCGGCGTCCGCTCCTCTCCGAGAGTCCAGGTCCAGCAAATCAACCTCGACGACCGATGGAGCGGATTCACCGCGCTGCAGCTGAGCATACTCAATGACATTACCAACGACAGAAGAGGTCGTGAGAATGACCGAGGGCGACGCATCGCGCAGCACCGAACTAACACGCTCATCGTGGCCGCCAGCCGGCGGGACCGAAAGCGGAACCGCGATCAGCCCGGCCTGCAATGCCCCCAGAAACGCAGCGATGTACTCAAGTCCCTGTGGTGCCAATATCACAGCCCGGTCACCAGCCGACCCGCAACCTCTGAGCTCTCGTGCAACGTTTAGCGCTCGCCGATACACCTGCGACCACGTCAGGCTTTCGGCAACCCCGGCCCAGTCCTGCTCGTAATCAATAAAAGTGAACGCCGTGTCATCGGGCTGTAGACTGGCGTGCTCACGCAGCACGGCCGGAATGGAAGGCTCAACCATAGGCGTCAGGTTACCTTGGCCATCACCACCGCACCGTCGGAAAGAAAACTTGGCCCGGGCCCAAGGACCCCGAACAGGCCCGGCTCGCTTCGCAGCAGGCCGATATCGGCCAAAACCAGCCGCCACAACAAGCACAACCGCAGACGATCTTGCCCGGATTCAGGGCCCACACTTTCGAGGGCCAGCATCTGCATCCAGGAGAGCAAGGCGTCGTGGCCTCCATCTCGGGCACCACCATCTGGCGCTGGCTCTCAAGCTCAGCGGATGCGATCAAACCCTGGCAACACCGCTCCTGGATCTTCCCGCGCGACCCGCACTCGCCCCCAAGGCCGCCCGCGTGCTCGACCGGTATGCCCGCCGCTACCACGAGTGCGCGCTGGCCTACTTAGCCACCCACTCCGGCGTGCGATACGACGCCATGGCCATCCGCGAACACTTTCACCGAAGAAGCCGCTACGCTACCCTTCACCCAGAAAGTGTCCTCCCGCTCAGAATGATGGATCGTGAGAAGTCTGGTTATACCTTGGAGGACAGGCACTTTCGCTAACTCAACGGCGAGTTTCGCGAAAAATCCAGATCAGCCTTCGACGGATGACGTGTCAGCAAACGAGACTTTAGGGAGGCCATGAATGGTCGATGTGGCGATCGTGGGGATCGGATGCCGACTTCCAGGCGGGGTGCGTGGGCCCGACCAGCTGTGGGATTTCCTGCTCGCCCGTGGCGACGGGATCAGTGAGGTGCCCGCGGACCGGTGGAGCCTGGACCGCTTCTACGACCCGGACCCGGACATGCCTGGCCGGATGTACGTCCGCAGCGGCGGGTTTTTGCAGGACTCGCTGTGGGACTTCGACCCGGAGTTCTTCGGGATCTCGGCACGCGAAGCCTCAACCATGGACCCGCAGCAGCGGTTGCTGCTGGAGGTCAGCCAGGAAGCGATGGACGACGCCGGGGTGTCCGGCCGGGTCGCCGGTCGGCCGGTCGGCGTCTACGTCGGCGGCTTCACGCCGGATAACCTGGTTCTCCGCAAGTGCCCCACCAGCCGGCCGGCGATCAACTCTCACACCGCTACGTCCGACACGTTTACCATGCTGTCCAATCGGATCTCTTTCGTATACGATCTGCGCGGGCCAAGCATGACCATCGACACCGCCTGCTCCTCGTCGTTGGTCGCGCTGCACGAGGCCGCCCAAGCGATCGCCCGCGGCGAGATCGAGCTCGCCCTGGTCGGCGGAGTCAACGCGATGCTCATTCCGGAGACCTTCGTCACGATGTGCAAGGGCCGGTTCCTCGCCGAGGACGGCCACTGCAAGACCTTTGACGCCGCCGCCGACGGCTATGCCCGCGGTGAAGGAGCGGGCGTCCTCGTGCTCAAGCCGCTCGCGGACGCGACCCGCGACCATGACCAGATCTACGCTGTCATCCGGGCCACCGGCGTCAACCAGGACGGGCGCACGTCGGGCATCACCGTCCCCAACCCCGAGGCGCAGGCAGACCTGATCCGCCGGGTGATCACCGAGTCCGGTCTGCGCCCCGAACAGATCGGGTACATCGAGGCACACGGCACCGGCACCGCGGTCGGTGACCCGCTGGAGATGGCCGCTCTCGGCGAGACCCTGGGCCGGGTCCAGGGCCGCACCGCCGACCTGGTCGTCGGGTCGATCAAGAACTCCATCGGCCACCTCGAAGCGGCGGCCGGCGTGGCCGGCGTGATCAAGGCGGCGCTCACCCTGCACCACCGTCAGCTGGCCCCGCAGGCGAGACTGAACCGACTGAACCCGGCGATCCCGTTCGCCGAGCACCGGCTACGGGTGATCACCGAGGCCGAACCGTTCCCGGCCGACTACACGACAGCGGCGGTGGCGGTGAACAGCTTCGGCTACGGCGGCACAAACGCACACGCGGTCCTGGTGGAGGCACCGAAGCCTACTCCGCCGGTCGTCCGGCGGGCGCCGGCCCACGTGCTGCCGGTGTCCGGACGCAACGAGGTCGGCGCCCGCCAGCTGGCCCGGGACCTGCTCCTGCTCGTCGCCGACCCAGCGGCGGTGGACCCGGCTGCGTTGGCGGACGCTTTGTGGTCGCGGCGGTCGCACCACGACCACCGGTTCGCCGTGCCCTTCGGCGACCGCGACGACCTGCTCGCCCGGCTCGCCGCGGTGGTCGACGGCTCCGTGGCCGGCGCCCGGACGGTCGCCGACGGCACCGCCCCGGTCTTCGTGTTCAGCGGGATGGGTCCGCAGTGGTGGCGGATGGGCCGAGACCTGCTCGCCGCCGGTGGGCCGTTCGCCCGGGCCGCGGCCGAGGTCGACGAGCTCTTCGCCGACCTGTCCGGCTGGTCAGTGATCGCCGAACTCCGCCGAGACGAGGCCGACTCCCGGGTGAGCTGCACCGCGGTAGCTCAACCTGCAAACTTTCTCGTGCAGGTGGGGCTGACCGCGGAACTGGCGCGCTACGGCGTGCACCCGAGGGCCGTCCTGGGGCACAGCGTCGGCGAGGTGAGTGCTGGCTACGTCAGCGGCATGCTCAGCCTAGAAGACGCGGTCAAGGTCAGCTACCACCGCTCCCAGCTGCAGGCCACCACGGCCGGCTCGGGCGGGATGCTCGCTGTGGCTCTGAGCGAGGCCGAGGCGCTGGAGTGGATCACCGAACGCGGAGATCTTTGCATCGCAGCGGTGAACAGCCCGTCCGGGGTGACGCTGGCCGGCACCCACTCCGCGATCGTCGAGCTGAGCGAGGAACTGACCAGCGCGGGTGTCTTCGCCCGGCAACTGCGGGTGGAGGTGCCTTACCACTCACACCTGATGGACCCGATCCTTTCGAAGCTGACCCAGGCGCTGGCGGACCTGGCCCCGCAGACGCCGATCGTCCCGCTGTACTCGACGGTGACTTCCGCCCAGGTCACCGGACCGGACTGGGGTACGGAGTACTGGTGCGCGAACGTCCGCCAGCCGGTGCGGTTCGCCGACGCGATGACTGCGGTGATCGACTCCGGCGAGCGGGTGTTCCTCGAGGTCGGCCCGCACCCGGTGCTGTCCGGCAATATCAAGGAGATCCTGCTCCGCCAGGGTGCGACGGGAACCTCGATCGGCACCCTCAACCGGGACGTCGACGACCACACCAGCGTCCGGACCGCGCTGGCCAACCTCTACGTCGCCGGTGCCCTAGACACCGACCATGCTCCCGGAGCCTCCGACGGCCTCCCGTCGCACCGCCCGCTGCCGACGCACCAGTTTCAGCGGCTGCGGCTATGGTCAGTGGAACAGGCGGTCGCCGACGACCACCTGGGCACCAGTGACGCCCGCGCCCTGCCCGGCGATCCGGTCGACGCAGGGCACCCGGAATGGCGGACCGAGCTTACAGCCGCTCGGCTGCCCTGGCTGCGCGACCACGTGGTCGCCGGCATGGTGCTGCTACCCGGGGCGGCCTACGTCGACGCCGGGCTCGCCGTGGCAGCCCAGACCACCGGTCGGCGCACCCCAGCGCTGGACGAGGTGCGGTTCGTGAGCCCGCTCTTGGTCGAGGACAACGACGCCCCAACCCTGCGCCTGACCGTGGAATCCTCCAGCGGGCGGTTCACGGTCAGCTCGCGGGGCAGTTCGGCAACCAGCTGGACTCAGCACGCGAGCGGACGCATCGTGGACGGCCTGGTGCGGCCAACGCTAGAGCTGCCGGCGCTCAACGGCGCCGCCACTGCCACTGCCGACGAGCTATATCCGCGGCTGGCCGAGCGTGGCCTGGTGTACGGGCCGGCCTTCCGGCGGATCGTGGACGCCGCGCTGAGCGACGGTCGGGTGCTGGCTCGTGTCGACGCCACCGGCACCGGCATCGCCGCCTCGAACCACCAGGCTCACCCGGCCGTGCTGGACGCCGCCCTGCAGTGCGTCGCTCTACTGGCCGGGGCGGATGACGCGTCCGTCGACGGCACCGTCGTGCCCGCTGCGGCACGGCACGTGCGACAGTTCGCCGCCCTATCCGACCAGGTCCTCGTGGGCGCCAGCCGCCTTGCCCCGGAGCCGGGTGAGGCGAGGCTGGTCGCCGATATCGTGCTCACCGACCCAGACGGGCAGGTGCTGATCGAGCTGCACCGGGTGCAGTTCCTGCCGATCAGCCCGCGGCCCCCGGTGCTGAGCGAACTCGAGCGGTTCTGGCTCGAGCCGTTGTTCGAGCCGCGCGACCCCCGCGACCCTGCCGGCCGGGCCGAAGCCCTGGCCAGCGAGCGGGTGTTCCTGGTTGTGGCCGGCGAGGAATCGACCCAGTGGGCCCGCGACTACGCCGCCGAACGCGGCACCGAGCAGCTGCTCGCCGTCCGCGGCGGCGATCCGGAACAGATCTGTGCCGAAGCGGAGGCCGAACTACGTCGAGCGCTGGCGGTCGACCGAGACGACACCCGTCCGGTGGTGGTCACGCTGATCGCGGCCAGCGCAGCCACGGACCAGATGCCGCCTCCCTGCCGGATGGTACGGGTCGGTGAGCTGCCGGCGATGCTGGTCGGGGTGGCCCGCGCGGTGCAGAACGTGCAGGAGGAGGCGCTGCTCGAGGGCCGGGACCTGCCGATGCACGGCCTGGTGATCACCCGAGGGGCGTTGCCGGTGCCAGGTGACCGGGAGGTGCCGGACCTGGCAGCGTCCGCCCTGGTCGGTGCCCGTCGGGTGTTGCGCAACGAGCAGCCGCTCTTGAACTGGCGGCTGATCGATGTCGATCACGGCAGCCAGCTGACCACAGTCGTCCTGGAGTCCTTGGTCGGCGGGGCCTACGCGAGTGACGACGCAGACGAGGTCGCGCTGCGCGATGACCTACGGATGGTGATCGTCAACCAGTCCAGCCTGTCCGGCCGACTGGAAGCTCTCGAAGAAGCCCTGCCGCTGCGCAACCCGGGCGCGAACTTCGAGATGGAAATGCCCCAATCCGGACGACTGGCCGACCTCGCTCTGCGGGAGATCCCGCGACGTGCCCCTGGGCCCGGCGAGGTCGAACTGCGGATGGAGGGCATCGGCCTCAACTTCAAGGACCCGATGAAGGTGCTCGGTGTGCTCGGTGAGGCCGAGTTAGCCGGTACCCACTTCGGCCTGAGCCTCGGAATGGAGGGCAAGGGGGTCGTCACCCGGATCGGTCCCGGGGTCAGCGGCTTCACCATCGGCGAGTCGCGCTTCGTATCCGTCCCAGGGATGGCGTGCCGCTACGTCACCACCCCGGTGGACGCGGGTGCGATCGAAACCGATCACGGCCTGACCCTGGAGGCCTACGGCTCGGTGGTGGTGTTGATGACCGCACACTACGCGCTCAAGTACGCCGCCCGGGTTCGGCCCGACGAGTGGGTGCTGGTGGCCGGTGGCGCCGGCGGCGTCGGGATGGCCGCGGTGCAGATCGCCGCCAAGGCGGGTGCCCGGGTGATCGCGACCGCGTCTACCCCGGAGCGCGCCGACCTGCTTCGAAGCCTCGGAGCCGAATACGTTATCGACTCCCGGTCGCTGTCGGCGATCGATGAGGTACGCCAGCTCACGGGTAGGCACGGAGCCGACGTTGTGGTGAATGCCGCCCCCGGTGAGGCGGTGGTGGCCAATCTGGAGGTGGCCGCGGAGTTCGGCCGGGTGGTCGAGGTCGGCAAGACCGAGATCTTCGGCGGTCGGCTCATCGACATGGCGGTCTTCAATAAGAACCTGTCGCTGATCTCCATCGACCTCGACCGGATGATGGCGCACCGGAAGGATCTGCTGCTGAAGGTACACCGCGAAGTGCTCGCCCTGATCCGTGCCGGAAAGTACGAGCTGCTGCCCACGCGGATCCTGCCGGTCTCGCAGCTGGCGGACGCTTTCGACCAGGTGGCCCGGTCCACCCACCTGGGCCGGGTCGTGCTGGACTTCACCGAGCCGGTGCCACCGGTCAAGCCAGCCCGGCCAGCCACCAGCATCCGGTCGGACTCCGCTTACCTAGTCACCGGTGGTCTTGGCGCTTTCGGCCTGGCCACCGCCACGTGGCTAGCCGCCAAGGGCGCGGGCACAATCGTGCTAGGCGGTCGACGCGGTGCAGCCAGCGCCGACCAGCAGGCTGCGGTGGAGACCCTGCGCGCCGGCGGCGCCGACGTGCGGGTCGAGCAGGTCGACGTGGCCGACCGGGCGAGCGTGGACGCCCTGCTTGCCCGGCTGTCCGACGGCCCGCCACTGCGCGGTGTGTTCCACGCTGCCGGCATCCTCGCGGATGAGCCACTCGGCCAGCTCAGCCAGCACGGTTTGGACTCGGTGCTCTCCCCCAAGGCCCGGGGCGCGTTCATCCTCAGCGAGGCCTTGGCCGAGACCGAACTCGATCACTTCGTGATGTACAGCTCGGTGGCCAGCCAAGGCGGGAACGTTCCGCAGATCAGTTACGCGGCTGCGAACGCGGCGCTGGACGCCCTGGCTCACTACCGGGTGAGCCTCGGACTACCGGCGCTGTCGGTGAACTGGGGATTTCTCGCCGGCGGCATGGCCGCCTCCAGCGAAAAGATCTCCACCTACTTGGCCCTGAACGGCCATCGTCCGCTGCCGCTGGGCGCTGCCTGCGAGTACTTGGACGTGGCGATCGGCCTGAACACGATCCAAGTGTCGATCGCCCATATCGACTGGGTGGTGTGGGCGTCAATGCATCCCGCCTCCGCAGGCACCCCGAGATTCGCCAACCGTGTCGACGCGGCCAAGGGCAACGACGCCGCCAGCGACTCCATGCGCGCCCAACTCGCCGCGATGCCAGTCGAGCAACGAGTCGAGGTGCTCACCCACATGCTGGCCGAACACGCAGCCCGGGTTCTAGGTGTCCCCGCCGACTCTGTCCACTGGAACACCGCGCTGCCCGAACTGGGGTTGGATTCGCTCATGGCGGTCGAGTTGCGCGCCCAGATCAATGCCGCCCTGGGCGTGGACATCCCCTCACTGGAACTAAACCGCAGCGGCGGCCTGTCGTCGCTTGCCGCGCGGCTGGGCGACCGGCTGATGACGGCCCGATGAGCCGCGCCCAGGAACTGGCCCGGCAGCAGCTACTCGACCGGCTGGCCAGTGGCGGAAGTACTTAACGAGATGGTTCAGACAAAGATGACCAAGCTGAGATGTTGGTAAACTACCCTCATGGCGAAGACAAAAACCGCTGGTCGCCAGGTGGTGCGCTCGGCGGCGATCTACGCTCGCATCTCGGCTGATGTGGAAGGCAAATCCCTTGGGGTGCAACAGCAGTTGGAGGATTGTCGCAAGCTGGCCGCTGATCGGGGCTGGCCGGTGGGTGCTGAGTATGTCGATAACGATGTGTCGGCGTTCTCGGGTAAGCCGCGCAGGCAGTACGCCCGGATGCTGGCCGAGTTGGAGTCTGGTGCTCGGGATGCGGTGATCGTCTACAACCTGGATCGGTTGCACTGCCGGCCGGTCGAGTTGGAGGAGTTCGTCGCATTGTGTGAGCGGGTCGGGGTGTCGCAGGTGGCCACGGTGACCGCCGACATCGATTTGGGCAACGATGACGGGTTGTTTATGGCGCGCATCTTCGCCGCGTTCGCGGCCAAGGAATCGGGGCGCAAATCCGCGCGCATTCGGCGAAAGATGTTGCAGAACGCCGAGGCGGGGTTGCCGCACGGGTCGGTGCGCCCGTTCGGCTACGAGGACGACAAGATCACCCTGCGTGAGTGTGAGGCGGTGGTGGTGCGCGAGATGGTGGAGCGCTATCTGGCCGGGCAGTCGTTGTTGTCGTTGGCGGTGTGGCTTAACGAGTCCGGTGTCGCCCCGGCGGTGGCCAAGTCGTGGCAGACCTCGGCGGTGCGGCAAATCCTGTGCTCGGGGCGTATCGCCGGGTTGCGTGAGCATCGCGGGCAGGTGATCGGCCCGGCCAAGTGGCCGGGGATCATCACCCCCGCCGAGCGGGACCGCGTGTTGGCGCGCGTGGCCGCCCGTTCGGTGGCCAAGACCCGGGCGGCGCGCACCTATTTGTTGTCGGGGATGCTGCGGTGCGGGCGCTGCGGCAATCGGTTGTTTTCCCAGGTCCGCCATGACGACCCTGATCACCGGGTGCGCCGCTACGTGTGCCTGAAGGGTCCTGATCACGGCGGGTGTGGCCGATTGACCGTGGTCGCCGAGCCGGTGGAGCAGTTGCTCACTGATGCGGTGTTGACTCGGCTAGATTGCCCGCGCCTGGCCGACGTGTTGGCCGAGAAATCCAGTACGGATCATGATGTGGCGGCATTGGCTGCCGCCGTGGAGGCGGATCAGGCCCGCCTGGATGAGCTGGCCGGTTTGTATGCCGAGGGCGCGATCAGCGCGCGGGAGTGGATCGCGGCCCGTGACCCGATCAACGCGCGCATCAACCACAATCGCCGCGAGATCGCGCAGGCGACTGACACCAGTGCGGTCTATGAGCTGGCGGGCACCGATGGTGCGCTGCGCAAGCAGTGGCCGGGTCTTGATCTGGGTCGGCAGCAGGCCATCCTCAAAGCCGTCCTTGATCACGCCGTGATCGCCCCGGCCGCACCTGGTGCGCGCCGTCTCGACATCAACCGCGTTCAACCCCACTGGCGCATCTAGCCATACCGGTCGAGTCTGCATCCGAGCCGCGCTGATGGTGTGCAGCGACGTTGCCGCCTGCCTGCTGGTGTTCGGGTTTCCCCGGCGGTTTGCGAGTGTGTGTCTGGTGTGGTGAGCGGTCAAGGCCAGAAGTCGCGTGCGGTCGAACCGAGGCGAGCCGGATCAGGGCATTTTGTGGGATCGATTGGGCGGAGAATCACTACGATGTCGCCCTGGCCGACAATCGCGGCCAGCTGATTGCTAAGCGACGCATCAATGATGACGCCGCCGGCTTCCGGGAGCTGTTGGAACTACTTGCTGAGCATGGTGACACTGCCGCCGAGCCGATACCGGTCGCGATCGAAACCAGCCGCGGGCTATTGGTGGCATGCCTGCGTACCACCGGCCGACCCGTGTACGCGATGAAGTCGGTTCCCGCTTCGCGGGAACATAACCAGCTGCCATCACAATCCACTCGCCGTCTCGCGTTACCGGGAACGCCACACCGTCGCGCGAGCGAAGTCTGACCACGCCGATGCGACGGTGTTGGCCAACATTTTGCGCACCGACGCCAACGCACATCGGCCGCTTCCGGCCGACAGTGAACTCGCCCAAGCCATCGCGGTGCTGGCACGGGGCGGTCAAGACGCCACCTGGCAGCGGCAGCATGTCGCTAACCAACTCAGATCGCTTCTGCGCCAGTACTTTCCGGCCGCGATCGAAGCCTTCCCCACGGCCAAGTCAGGTCTTGCTGGCGTGGAAGCGCGCACAATCCTCGCGGCTGCGCCAACGCCGGCGCTCGCCGCCAAGCTAACCAAGCCCCGGCTGCGTCAGCTGCTGCTCAAAGCGGGCAGACAGCGCAACATCGACGCCTGCACCGACCTGCTCCACAGCATCTTCAGCCGCGAGCAGCTGCGTCAACCAGCACGGGTGGAAGCCGCCTTCGGCGCACAAGCCCGGGCATTGATCATGCAACTCGACGCCGCCTGCCGAGCGGTCGACCACCTCGCCGAGGCAACCGCTGAAGCCTTCGCACAACACCCCGACGCTGCGATCCTGACCAGCTTTCCCGGGGGCGGCGCCCTCACCGGGGCTCGGCTTATCGCCGAAATAGGTGACGATCGCTGCAGGTTTGTAGAGGCTCGAAACCTGCGCGCCTATGCGGGCTCGGCCCCGGTCACCAGAGCCTCCGGAAAACCGCGTGGTGATGTCAATGCAAGGTGAAAAATCAACGCCTGGCCGCGGTTGGATACACGTGGGCCTTCGCCGCGCTCACCGCCTCACCGCAGGCGCGAGCCCACTACGACCACCGCCGAGCCTGTAGGCGACGGCCACGCGGCCGCACTGCGCAACCTGTACAACCGCTTCCTCAGCCAACTCCATCACTGCCTCACCTGCCGCCAAACCTACCAACCCGAGCGAGCTTTTCCCACCTCCACGAACCCCCATCGCGGCCTAAGGTGACCGGCGTAAAGGACCGTGCGCTTGCGCAGTTACGGCCATCGGGTGTCTAGTCTAGTGGCCATGCAAAACTCGTCCGTCGTCTCCCTGCTGCGCGAACGCGCCAGTCTGCAGCCCGACGATTTAGCGATCCGCTACACCGACCACGAGCAGGAATGGACGGGCGTCACCGAGACTCTGAGCTGGGCACAGCTATATCAGCGAACCCTGAATGTTGCACACGAGGTCAAGCGGCATGGCACGGTCAGGGACAGGGCCGTGATTCTGGCTCCACAGGGACTTGCCTATATCGTGGCGTTCCTGGGTGCGATGCAGGCCGGATTGATCGCGGTTCCGCTGTCGGTTCCGGCGGCCGGCTCGCACGACGAGCGGGTAACGGCGGTCCTCGCAGACACCGCACCCACAGTCATCCTTACGACGTCCGCGTTTGTGGAAACCGTCACCGAGTACGTGCAAAAGCCGAACTCGGCCAGCGCCCCCGCCATCATCGACGTCGATTCGCTGGATCTGGACGACCCGACCTCGCCGAGCATTCGGATCAGCAATGCGCCGAGCACCGCGTACCTGCAGTACACCTCCGGCTCTACGCGGCTTCCGGCCGGGGTCATGATCTCGCACCGCAACCTTCATGTGAATTTCCAGCAGCTGATGCTCGACTACTTCGTCAAGGTCAACGGCGTGCCGTCATGCGATTCCGTGGTCGTGTCGTGGCTGCCGTTCTACCACGACATGGGCCTGGTGCTCGGCGTCATCGCACCGATCCTGGGCGGCTACCGCGCTGACCTGACGAGCCCGATCGCGTTCCTGCAGCGCCCGGCGCGGTGGATCCAATCGCTGTCTATCGGTAGCCCGGTTTTCTCCGCGGCGCCGAATTTCGCCTTCGAGTTGGCCGTCCGGAAGACCACCGACGCGGATCTGGATGGGGTCGATCTCGGCAAGGTGCTGGGCATCATCAGCGGTGCCGAACGGATCCATCCAGCCACGCTGGACCGGTTCTGCAAACGATTCGCCCCGTACAACTTCTGCGGCAGCATGATGCGTCCCTCCTACGGCCTGGCGGAAGCGACCGTCTATGTGGCCAGCCGCACCGTGGACGGCCCGCCGGAAGTCGTTCACTTCGAGCCCAAGAAGCTTTCTGACGGCAGCGCGGAAAGGTGTTCGGCGGAGACCGGCTCACCGCTGCTGAGCTACGGCATGCCCAAGTCGCCGTTAGTGCGGATCGTTGACCCCTACACCCGCCTCGAATGCCCGCCGGGAACGGTCGGCGAGATCTGGGTGCACGGCGAAAACGTTGCCGAGGGCTATTGGCGGAAGCCGGAGGAGACCGAGCGCACCTTCGCTGGAATGCTGGCCAGCCCCGCGCCGGGCACACCCGAGGGGCCCTGGCTGCGCACCGGGGACCTCGGGTTCGTTTCCGAGGGCGAGATATTCATCGTGGGCCGCATGAAGGACCTGCTGATCGTCTACGGGCGCAACCACTATCCCGAGGACATCGAGTCGACCGTTCAGGAAATCACCGGGGGTCGGGTCGCGGCGATATCCGTTCCGGTCCATGAGACCGAGAAGTTGGTCACCATCATCGAAATGAAGAAGCGCGGCGATTCCGACGAGGAAGTGCGAGAAAAGCTCGGCGTCGTCAAGAACGACGTCACCTCGGCGGTATCCAAGGTACACGGCCTCAACGTCGCCGACCTGGTCCTGGTGGCGCCGGGATCGATTCCCACCACGACGAGCGGCAAGATTCGGCGGGCCGCCTGTGTCGAGCAGTACCGCCGGCAGCAGTTCGCCCGGTTGGACGCCTAAGCGGACCGGCGCGTCCGCAACGAACATTTGCCATGTTGATTACCATCCTGGTGATGGCCGTCGCCGTGAGCCTCGAACCGTTCCGGATCGGCATGACGGTGCTGATGCTGAACAGGCCCAGGCCGATGCTGCAGCTGCTCGCGTTCCTGTGTGGCGGTTTCGCGATGGGAATGACCGTGGGCCTGGTCGTCTTGTTCGTCTTGCGACGCACGCTGCTGGGGTCGACGTACTTCACGCTGCCCAGGGTTCAAATCTTCATCGGCGTGCTGGCGCTTTTGGTCGCTGCCGTGCTGGTCATGAAGCCTGCCGCCGACCGCGATGCCGGGCCGGGGAAGCTCACAGCGCGGGCCCAACGGCTGCTGAACGGGCGTTCGTTGTGGGTCGCGGGAGTGGCCGGCCTCGGGATCGCGCTGCCGTCGGTGGATTATCTGGCCGCGCTGGCCGTCATTCTGGCCTCTGGCGCCGCAGCCATGACGCAGGTCGGCGCGCTGCTGATGTTCAACATCGTGGCCTTTGCGCTAGTGGAGATTCCACTCCTCGCGTATCTGCTGGCGCCGCGGACCACGCGGACGTCGATGGCGGGCCTGCACGAGTGGATCCGGTCGCGTCGCCGCATTGAAGTCGCCACCCTGCTGGCCGGGGTCGGCTGTGTCCTGCTCACCTTCGGTTTGGCGGCTCTTTGAGCGGGTAGGCGATGTGAAGACCCCGCTGCCGCAAGCACATTCACAGCAGGCTGATGGCGAACCTTCAATCGACCCGCGCACGGCAGGCATGCGGTAGGGTGAACGGGTGAAACTGTCCTAACGTGGCCCAGCAGCGCAAGCGGGCTTTCGGGGGAGATAGCTCTTGATGAAACGACTGATCGCGGGAACCCTCGCTGCGTGGCTGGTCGGCTCGGTTGGTGGATTCGGGCCCAGCGTCGCTTCGAGCGACCCCGGATTTCCGTGGATGCCTCCGCCGCCCTCCCCGGTGGGCGAGAACTCGACCGCCAAGGTCGTCTACGCGGTCGGCGGCGCGCGACCCCCCGCGTTCAACTGGACCTACTACACGAACCGGGCCGGCGAAGGCTTCTTCCCGGGCGCCAAGCGTGAATTGATCGACTACCCCGCCGGGGCCCCCTTCGCCTGGATGCCGACTTTCATACTCCCTGGGCCCAGGGACATGACCACGATCGGCGCGGCGACCAACGTAGCCGTCAATAACCTCGACAAGGCCGTTCACCAGGGAACCGAGCCGGCCGCCGCGGTCGGTTTGTCCCAGGGGAGCCTCGGGCTCGACGGGGTGCAGGCGCGGCTCGCCAATGACCCGACGGCACCACCGCCGGACAAGTTGAGTTTCACCACGTTCGGTGACCCGTCAGGAACGAACGGGTTCGGCACGAGCTTCCTTGCGAGCTTCTTCAAGCCCGGCGACTACATCCCGATCGTCGACTACACGATGCCCCAGCGGCCGGAGAGCAAGTACAACAGCAACCGGGTCTTCGCCGCCTATGACGGCCTCGCCGACTTCCCCGACCGGATGGACAATCTTCTGGCCTTGATCAATTGCGCCTTCGGGGGCGCCATCGGTCACACCCCGGCCGCGTTCATCAGGCCCGACCAAGTGCCGCCGCAGAACATCAGGACCACGGTCAACTCACGCGGCGCGACAGAGACGACGTACATGATCCCGCTGAATCATCTTCCGATGACCTTGCCGCTGCGCTACCTCGGCTGGCCCGACGCAAAAGTGGATCAAATCGATGCCATCCTGCAGCCCCAGATCGATGCGGCATATTCGCACAACGACAATTTGCTCACCAAGCCGATTGCCGTGGATCCGGTGAACGGCATGGACCCGTTGGCCACCGTGGACCCCGGTATGCGCGACTCCATCGAAAATGCCTTCGCCCAGGTTCGCGGGATACTCCCGCCGCCGCCCGGCTGACTTGCGACGACAGGTTTCTTTAGCCTTCGGGTGACGCCTCGGCCGCGGCCTGGAACACGGTCTTTTTCTTAGGCGGTTCTTCCTTCGGGCGCTGCTCCCACGGACGCGCGGGCCACCAACTTGCCCGTCCGAGCAGAGCGGCGATGGCAGGCACCGTGATGGTGCGCACGACGAATGTGTCGACCAGGATTCCGACGCCGATCACGAGGCCGGATTGCACGACGGCTCCGATGCTGGAGAACAGCAGTCCGAACATCGACGCGGCGAAAATGAGGCCGGCCGCCGTAATGACTCCACCGGTGGAACGCACAGTGCGTATGACGCCGGAACGCACGCCGAACGGCGACTCGTCACGCAACCGCGACGCGAGCAGCATGTTGTAGTCCGCACCCACGGCGACCAACACGACGAACGCCAATCCCGGTATGCTCCAATGCAATTCCTGCCGCAGTATCACTTGGAACACCAAGACGCCGATAGCGACCGCCGACAGGAATGAGAGGATCACCGAACCAACCAGGTACAGCGGCGCGACTATCGCCCGCAGCAGCGCCGTCAGGATCAGCAGCACAACGATGACGGTCACGACGACGATGAGTTGGATGTCTCGGCCGTAGTAGTCGCGGGTGTCCCGCAGCGTGACGGGATATCCCGAGATCGATATCGAGGCGTCGGACAGCGTGGTGTTCGGCTGCGCGCCTTTGGCGGTGTTCAGGATCGTGTTGACCTGATCCATGGCCGCGGTGCTGAACGGGTTGAGGTTGGTCTGGATGAAGTACCGCACCGAATGGCCGTCCGGCGAGATGAAGGTGCGGGCGAGCTTTTTGAAGTCTTCCGTGTCGAGCGCCCCCGGCGGGATATTGAATCCCGCCATCGACGGTTGCGACGCGTCCTGACCCATTGCCATCAGGAAAGACGATGCCGCGCCAAGACCCACACCCATCTTCTTGACCTGGTCGACCAGGAGCTGCACGCCATCAGCCACCTGCCGGCCGGCACTGGCGAGATCGTTGGCGCCGCTTTGCATCATGGCCATCTTCGACCGCGCAGCGCTCGGGTTATCCAGCCCCAAGTTGTGCAGCGAAACGACGGCGCCTTGAAGCGCTTTCCCCAGACCGTTCACCATCGAGCCCACGGTCTGAGAGGACTGTGCCGACTGCAACTGCTGGAAGAGATCGGCAATCCTGCCGAGGGTTCCGTCGTCGCGAGCGGTGATCAGCGTGTGGAACTGGCCACGCGCCGTGCTGCACATCGTACTGGCGTCACAAACCATGCTGGTATCCAGGGCCGCGACCACGGCGTCAATCCACTCGAAGTTGTTCATCATGCTGGAGAAGTTGATCTGCAGCGTGTCGCCGAGCATCCGCATGTTGCTGACAAGCTTTGTTGCAGTGTCGATTTCACCCAGTGTCTTGCTGCCACCGAACATCGCCTGAACGGTTGCCAGGGCATCGACCAGACTGCTGACGCTTTCGATCGCCTGGCTGACTTGAGTCCGCACGTCACCGAGCTTGTCTGCCAACAGCCCGGCACCAGAGGACAGCCGGTTGAGGTCGGCGCTGCCCTCGCTGATCGAGTCGGCCCCAGCGCCCAGCTGTTTGCCGACCTGACCGGCCTGATACGTCGCCCTGGCCACTTCCAGCGATTGTCCGGTGGGCCGGGTGACGCCGCGGACCGAGGCGATGCCCGGGATCTGGCTCACCCGTTGGGCCATCTGCTCCAGGTCGGCAAGCGCAGCGGGCGTGCGCAAGTCGTGCGGAGATTGGATGAGTAGATACTCCGGAATCGTCTGATTCACCGGGAAATGGTGTTCCAGCGCGGTGTAACCGACCGAGCTCTCGACCGACCCCGGCAGTTGCTTGCGGTCGTCGTAGTTGAAACGAACCAGCGCCGTACAGCTGGCCAGAGCGATCAGGATCACCAAACTGGCGGCCAGATATCTCGCGGGGCGCCGCACCACTCGTACTCCGGTTCGCCGCCAGAACACGGCGGTGCGTTCCCTGCGCGGCGCCACCCAGCCACGAGGCCCGGCAACCATCAGGATCGCGGGCAGTAAGGTCACCGCTGCGAGGAGCGCAACTCCGATCCCCATCGCCAGCGCCGGGCCGACCGTTGAGAACACGCCAAGTTTCGCGAAACCCATGCCGAGGAAGGTGATTCCCACCGTCCCGGCGGACGCGGCAATCACCTTGCCGATGGAGGCCATGGCTCGCTTGACGGCTCGACTCGGATCATCGCCCAGACGGACGTAGTCGTGATACCGGCTGATCAGGAAGACGGCGTAATCGGTTCCCGCACCGGCGATCATCGCGCTGAGCAACACGATCATCTGATTAGACACGGCCATGCCGGTCAGCACCGAGACGCCGGAGACGACCGCCTGCGCGGTCACCAAGGAGGCACCGATTGAGATCAGGGGCAAAAACATGGTGACCGGGTTGCGATAGATGACAACCAGGATGAGCAGCAACAAAACGGCGATTGCCAATTCGATCGACACACGGTCGCGCGCCCCGGCGTCGGTCAGGTCGGCGACGGTGGACGCGGGCCCAGTCAGGTTTGCCTTCAACGGCGATCCGGCGACGGTTCGTTTCACGATGGCAGCGACGTCGATGTAGGCGCGGTAGGACTGGGGTGTGCCCAGCTCGCCGGAAAGGCCGACCGGCAGAATCCACGCCTTGCCGTCCTTGCTGGCCAGCAGCTCACGCAGCGGGGGTGTGCTGAGGAAGTCCTGCAGCATCACGACGTCTTTGGTGTCTTGACGCAGCCGATCGGTCAGGGTGCGGTAGACGTTTTCGTCGGCCGGCCCCAGCCCCTTGTCGTCGGTGAGGAGCACGATCAGCACGTTTTCCGAACCGGCTTCGTGGAATGCCTGGCTGATCTTTCTGGCGGTGGCTGCGGACGGCGCCTCGGCAGGCAGGATCGCGACGGGATGTCGCTGAGCCATCTGTGTCAACGACGGCACCGTCATCGGCAGTGCCAGCGCGAGTGCCACCCAGCACCCGATCACAATCCACGGCCACCGCGCTATAAGTTCGGCTAGCCGGCCGAAGATGAGTTCACCCCCGGTTGCGTGCGCCGCGTGCGACGGGAATCAGGCGACATTCCGCCAGTGCCCGCTTTCGGCGACGCGCTCGAACACGGACTTCAACGCTGTCAAGTAGCGCGCGACCGATTCTTGAGCCTCGGGAGTGTCGGGGAACATCACCGTCACCGCTGTCTCCTGCGCGACCCGGATCACAAAGATCGACATCTGATACGAATACCGGCTGTCGCTGTAAACCCCGATATTCAGACCGTCCAATTCCGCGGTGAGCAATACGTCAAGTGGGGCGGTGCCCGCATCGAGGAAGTTGATCACCGGGAAGTTCGGCCGCGGCTTGTGCACCGTCGGCGCCAACTCCACCACGCGGTCATAAGGCACTTCCGCCAGATTCGCGCCGGTGTCGAAAGAAGCCTGAGCGGCGCGTGCGGCATCCCCGAACGACAAGTCGGCGATAGGGACGGTGATTGGAATCAGGCCGGTGAACCAGCCCTGGGTCATCGCGTCGGTCGGCGTTTTACGGGTGTCGCGCGGCGTGAGCCCGAAATACGTCTTCGCGCCGGTCAACTCGTGTTCGGCCAGGCCGCAGCATGCCAGCACGCCACCGATGAATCGGGCGCCTGCCGCTGTGCAGGCGGACTCGAATCGAGCGGTCTGCTCCTCGTCGAGCATCGTCATGGTGACGATGTCGGCCTGGCAGGGCTTGGACACGTCACCGAGCGGGAGCGGAAAATCGGGCAGGCCGCCGTCGTTACTCTCGGCGAACTGCGTCCACGCACGAACCTGTGGCGACTCGGCAGTAAGCGCGGAGGTGAACCGGTACTGCCGGACGCAGAAGTCGTCGTAGCTACCCGCCTCCGGCAACTCGAGAGGCCCACCACCTCCCACCAATGCGCCGTACATCATGTGGAACTCCATCAGCGTCACGCCCACGAGCATCGCGTCCACATGAACGTGGTCGACACTGGCGTAGAAGGTGAAGTGATCCTCACCTTGGATGATCCCGAACTGGAAGCATCCCCACTGGAGCGGATCTGGCGTGCTCACGGCGAGTTCCCGTATTTCGGCTAACGTCAGCTCGCCATGTCTGACCGGTACGAATTCGATGTCTTCGGGGTCCTCGAGCGTTCGCCGGATGACCTGTCCATCGTCGGTGTACTCGAACCAGCTGCGGTAGGTGTCGTGCCGGCGAACATGTGCGTTGACGACGTAGTTCGCCGCGCGGATGTCGCACCAACCGGGTACGTCGCTGCTGACGATCATCAACCGCGAGTAGTCGAGTCCCTTCGCCTTCTGCTCGACAAAACCGCGGATGTGCTGCGCCTGCATGTAGCTGACCGGCACCGGGCTCACCGGTGCTTGCGACACCTTTTCACGCGTAGCGGCTGATGGCTCCCAGGACACGGTTTTGCCCGCGCCCGGTTGCCAATCAAACAGCGTTCCTACTCCTAAGGGCCCTACCCGCAACGCTCTCTCCTCGAATCCAACTTCCGCCACGCCCTCGGTCAGCGCGGCACTTAACCCCGCAAACTTGAGCGGCGTGCTGTGATCAGGATGCTGATGGTGCAGCTTCCAAATCTGCCAGCTCGTCGCATAAGTGTTCTGCCAGACCTCGAACCGTAGTGATCTCCGTAGGGCTGATGCGCACTCCCGTTTCGGCCTCGATGCGGGCGCGCAGTTCGAGGTTGCCCAGCGAGTCGACGCCGTACTCGGAGAGGGGGCGGTCCGGGTCGATGGCACGACGCAGGATCAGGCTGATCTGGTCGGAAACCAACCGCCGCAGCCGGGTGGGCCACTCGTCGGGCGGCAGCGCCTTCAGTTCGGCGAGGAACTTGCCCGTGTCCCGCTTGCCTTGTCCCATGGACTGGAACGCTTCGGCGAAGCGGCTGCGTTGCGCAAAGGACGTCAACCACGGCGTTCCCATGATCGGCGCGTAGCCTGAGTACGGGCGGTCGTGACACAGCAACATCTGGAACGCGCGATAACCCTCGGCGGGCTTGATCGCGACACCGGCGCCTTCCGCCAGTGCCGTCGCGCGCCCAACCTCGGACCACGCTCCCCAAGCGATCGCGGTGCTCGGCAGACCCTGGGCGCGACGCCAGTGCGCGAAAGCGTCCAACCAACTGTTGGCCGCGGCGTATGCGCCCTGACCCGGAGAACCCACCAGCGCGGCGGCCGAGGAGAACGAGCAGAACCAATCCAGCGGCTGCCCGGTGGTCGCCTGATGCAGGTTCCACGCGCCGTAGACCTTCGGCGCCCAACAACGGTCGATGAGTTCGTCGGTGACATTGGTCAACGTAGCGTCCTCGACCACCGCCGCTCCGTGCAGCACACCGCAGACCGGCAGCCCCGACGCGGTGGCCGCGGTTACCAGGCGCTCAGCCGTCGCGGGCTCGGCGATGTCGCCACACTCCACCTGAATGTCAGCCCCGGTGGCGCGCAGACGCTCGATGGCCTGCTGCGCCTGCTCGTTGTGCGCCGAACGGGAGTTGAGCACGATCCGTCCGCAACCCGCCCCGGCCATCTCGCCTGCCAGGAACAGCCCCAGGCCGCCGATACCACCGGTGACGATGTAAGCGCCGTCGGCCCGAAACGCCCGAACCCGCTCCGGAGGCACAGCGGCCACGCTGCTTCCCGCGTGCGGCACGTCGAGCACCACCTTGCCGGTGTGACCGGCGCCGCCGACCAGACGGACCGCGGCAGCCGCGTCATGAATCGGGTAGTGCGTGGTCTGCGGCAGCGGCAGCACACCCTCCGCGGTGCGCTGGTACACCGTGGTCAACAGACGCCGAACGGTCTCCGGGTGGCTGTACGTCAGCAACGCCAGGTCCACCGCGAACCACGACAGGTTGCGGCGGAAGGGGAACAATCCGAGCCGAGTGTCGCGGTAGATGTCACGTTTGCCAAGCTCGATGAACCGCCCACCGAAGGCCAGCAACTCGATTCCCGCGCGTTGCGCGGCACCGGGCAGCGAGTTGAGCACCACGTCGACGCCGTACCCGTTGGTGTCGCGGCGGATCTCGTCGGCGAACCCGGTGCTGCGCGAGTCGTAGACGTGCTCGATACCCATGTCGCGCAGAAGTTGCCGGCGCTCCGGGCTGCCCGCGGTCGCGAAGATCTCGCAACCCACGGCCCGGGCGATCGCAATTGCAGCCTGTCCGACGCCGCCGGTCCCGGAGTGGATCAGCACCTTGTCGGTCGGCGAAATGTGGGCCAGGTCGTGCAGGCCGTACCAGGCGGTCGCCGAAGCGGTGGGCACTGCGGCGGCGTCTTCGAGCGGCACCTCGGGCGGAAGGGTAACCGCGTGCCGGGCATCGGCGATCACGAAGGTGCCCCAGCAACCGTTACCGGACATGCCCCCGACGTGGTCGCCGACCTTGTGCTCGGTGACGTCCGGCCCCACTGCGGTCACCACACCGGCGAAGTCGCCGCCCAACTGCTGCTGGAAGCCCTCGAAGGTGGGATACCGCCCGAAGGCGACCAGAACATCAGCGAAGTTGATGGTCGACGCGGTGACCGCGACCTCTATCTCTCCTGGCCCGGGCGGCACACGGTCGAACGCGACGAACTCCAGCGATTCCAGGTCCCCCGGGGTGCGGATCTGCAGGCGCATGCCGTCGCGCTCGTGCTCGACGACAGTGGTTCGCCGTTCGGCCGGACGCAGCGGACCGGGCCGCAGGCGGGCGGTGTACCACTCGCCGTCGCGCCAGGCGGTCTCGTCTTCCTCCGAGCCACTGTTCAGCTGCAGCGCAATTTGCCCGGGATCGGTCGCGCCATCAACGTCGATCTGGGTGGCGCCCAAATGCGGATGCTCGGAGTCGATCACCCGCATCAGCCCGCGTAGCCCGGCCTGCTCCAGGTTTGCCACATCGCCCGTGGCCACGCTCGCGGCGTTCCTGGTCACCACAAAGAGCCGCGGCGACTCGCCGTCGAGTTCCGATAGCTCACGAGCGATGGTCACGATGTGGGACACGTAGTCCCGGCCGCGCCGCAATCCGCGCGATTCCTGCGGGCCGCCGGCGCGCGGGGCGGTCACCACGACGACACCGGTCAGGCCTTTAAGCGCCCCGTGACCATTCGAGGCGGTCAGACCGCTGCCGGACAGCAGCGAACGCAGCTGCGCGGCATCCACCGGCCCAAGCGGCAAAGACACCGTCGTGCATTGCGCGCCAGCGGAATTCAACGCCTCGTCGAGTTGCGCCGTCAGCGGATCTGCGTCGCACGCGCTGAGCAGCAGCCAGGATCCGGGTTCGGCCTGCGACACCTCGGGCAGCTCGCGAGGCTCCCATTCGATGGTCAACAGTCGCTCGTTGAGCACTCGATTGGCGTGTTCGTGCTCCGAGACCCCGCCGGCCAGCCGTAGTCCCTCGATGGTCAACAGCACGGTGCCGGACTGATCCAAAACCTCAAGGTCGGCCTCACATTCGCCGACTCGCGACGACGTGACCCGAGTCAGGCAGTAGTGCGCGTTGCGGGTGGTGTGGTAGTTGCGCAGTCTGCGCACCCCCACCGGCAACAGCAAACCGCCGGCGCCCGCCTTTTGCACCTCGGGATGGACGATGACCGACTGGAAGCACGCATCGAGTAGTGCCGGGTGGGTTGCGTATGCCGACTGCTGCGAGCGGATGGCCCCGGGCAGCGCGACCTCGGCGAGCACCGTGGTGATGTGCGCGTCGGTCCCAGCAGCAACGAGCGCCGCGGCCAGGCCCGAGAAGGCCGGGCCGTACTGAATGCCGACGCCGTCGAAGGCCTTCCGCAATTCGGCACCGTCCATGCGGGACGGATGGTTGGCGATCAGCGCGTCCATGTCGTGCGTGGGCGGCTGCTGCAGCTCCGCTCCCGTCGCTACGGCGTGGAGGACCGCGCTGGCGCGGCGAATGCGTTCGCCCTCCTCGTGCGTGTCCACGGTGAACTCGAGGATGCCGGCTGCGGCAACCGTCGCCGCCGCCGATGCCACCGTCTTGTCGTCCAGCAAAAGCGTTTGCTCGAACCTGATGTCTCGGACCTCGGACTGTTCGCCAAGAGTCGCGGACGCGGCAGCCAGCGCTATCTCGCAGTAGGCAGCACCGGGAAGCGCTGCCACGCTGTGAATCTGATGGTCGCCAAGCCATGGGTGCGCCTCGGTACCGACCTCGCCCTGCCAGACATAGCGCTCCGGCTCCTCATGCAGGTGCACATGCGCCCCGAGCAGTGGATGAACGGTTTGGACCGCGGCCCCGCGCGCCTGGTCCACCGACTCGCGGCTCAGCATCAGCTCGCGGTGGGTCCAGGTGGGCAGCGGGGCGTCCACCAAGCGCCCAGCGGGGTACTGGACGGAGAAGTCGACCACAGCGCCGGCGCTGTGCACGTCGGCGACGAAACCACGCAACCCGAACGGCATTGGCTGCTCACGCCGCATGGCTGCCAGCGCGGCGATGGGCATGTCGAGGCTGCCGGCGTTCTGCTCGACGGCATGGGTGAGCAGCGGATGCGGCGCGAGCTCGCCGAAGACGCGGAATCCGTCCTTAAGGGCCGCCTGCACGGCCGCCGCGAATCGCACGGTGTAGCGGAGGTTTTCGGCCCAGTAGTCGCCATCGAACGACGGCCGTTCCTTGGGGTTCCACAGCGTCGCCGAGTAGTACGGCACTTCCGGCGCCCTCGGCTTCAGGTCGGCCAGAGCCTCGACCAGCTCGTCGAGGATCGGATCGACTTGAGGCGAATGCGAAGCGACATCGACGGCCACCTCACGTGCCATCACCTCGCGCTGCTCCCAGACGGCGACCAGGTCGCGAACCGTCTGGGTGGCGCCGCCGATCACAGTGGACTGGGGTGAGGAAACCACGGAGAGGACGACATCGGCCACCCTGCGAGCTCTCAGCTCCAAGAGCACGTGCTTGGCGGGTTGTTCCACCAAGGCCATGGCGCCGGCGCCGGCGATGCGGGTCATCAGCCGTGAGCGGCGGCAGATGACGCGCACCCCGTCGTCCAGCGACAGCGCTCCGGCGACGACCGCTGCCGCGGCCTCGCCGAGGGAATGCCCGATCACCGCGCCCGGGCGCACCCCGTAGGACTTCATCGTCTCGGCCAGCGCGACCTGCATCGCGAACAGCGTCGGCTGGACGCGATCGATACCGGTCACGATCTGAGGTGCTGACATCGCCTCGGTCACCGAGAACCCGGACTCGCGGGCGATCAGCGGCTCGGCCGCCGCGACGGTGGCGGCGAACACCGGTTCGCTGGCCAGCAGCTCCGCGCCCATCGCCGCCCACTGCGAACCCTGCCCGGAGAACACCCAGACCGGTCCCCGATCGTCTTGGCCGACCGCGGCCTGATACGGGGTGTCAGCGTCGGCGACCTCCCGCAACGCCTCGAGCAGCTCCGGGGTGCTCGTGGCCATCACCGCAGTGCGCACCGGCCGATGCGCACGCCGGCGCGCCAGGGTGTAGGCCAGATCCGGGAGTGCCACGTCACCCGCGTGTGCTTCTACCCAGTCGGCCAGCCGGCGAGAGGTCCGGCGCAGCGCCTCAGCCGAGGTGGATGACAGCACGAACAGCAGCGGTGGCGCCAGCGCGGACCCGGCGGCCGTGTCGTGTGGTGTAGCGGTGTCGGGTGCTTGTTCGAGGATGGCGTGCACGTTGGTTCCCGATAGCCCATAGGAGGACACGGCCGCCCGTCGGGGGTGCTGGCCGTTGATAGGCCACGGTGTGATCGCTTGTGGCACAAAGAGCTTGGTGTCGATGCGCGCCATCTCATCAGGCAGGCGGCTAAAGTGCAGATTCTGCGGAACCACACCGTGCTGCAGCGCCAGGATCGCCTTCATCAACCCCAGCGCACCGGAGGCGGACTGGGCATGCCCGAAATTGGTCTTCACCGACGCCAGCGCGCACGGGCCGTCGACGCCATAGACGTTGGCCAGGCTAGCGTATTCGATCAGGTCACCCACCGGCGTACCAGGGCCGTGTGCTTCGACCATGCCGATGGTCCGGGCGTCCACGCCCGCAGCGGCCAACGCCTCCCGATACACCGCGGTCTGCGCGCTCAGCGACGGTGTCGCAATATTCACGGTGCGGCCGTCCTGATTAGCAGCGGTGCCGCGGATCACGGCCAGAATCCGATCACCGTCGCGCAGCGCGTCGGGCAAACGTTTGAGTAACACCACGACGCAGCCCTCGGAGGACACGAACCCGTCGGCCGCGACGTCGAACGCATGACAGCGTCCCGTCGGAGACAGCATGCCCTGCGCCGACCCCGCGGCCATCTTCCGCGGGTCCAACGCCACCGCGGCGCCGCCGGCCAGGGCAAGATCGCTTTCGCGCTCGTGCAGGCTGCGACAGGCCAGGTGCACCGCGGTCAGGCCAGAAGAACATGCGGTGTCCACCGTGAGCGCGGGACCGTGGACCCCCAGGGCGTACGCGACCCGCCCGGACGCCAAGCTGAAGTTGCTGCCAGTAAAGCCATACGGCCCCTCCACCGCGGGGGAATCGGCGGCCAACAGCAGGTAGTCGCCGTGCGTCAAACCCACGAACACCCCGGTCAGCGAACTGGCCAGCGTCTGCGGGGCGAGGCCGGCGTACTCGATGGCCTCCCAGGAGGTTTCCAGCAACAACCGATGCTGCGGATCGATCGCAGTCGCCTCGCGCTCGTTGATCCCGAAGAACTCCGGGTCAAAGCCGGCGATGTCGTCCAGGAACGCGCCCCACTTACACACCGACCGACCGGGCACACCGGGCTCAGGGTCGTAGTACTCGTCGGCGTCCCACCGGTCGGGTGGAATCTCGGTGACCAGGTCATCGCCCCGCAGCAACGCCTCCCACAGCTGCTCCGGGGAGTCGATACCCCCGGGAAGCCGGCACGCCATGCCGATGACAGCCACCGGAGTGACGGGTATTTGACCCACGGTCATTCACCTCTTTCTGCATTACTGCAAGAATCGTCCGCGAAATTCGATACGGAACAGGGGATCCCGCGGCATCGCCGTCAACACCGCTGACCCCGACCCCCGACATCGAAGCGACCTCTTGATTCAAGAAGTGCTCAGGAGCCTAGCTCATTAGTTCCACAGCGCGCTACGGAAAGATTGGGTTCCGGTTCGGACGGGCGGCCAGCAATGGCCTACCAGCCGCGTTATGCGGTTCATACACCCGATCGACACGATTCGACCAGGGACTTCATCCCTTCCGGGCCGAAGCCCCCAAAGCGACACCAGATAGGATGCCCGTCGGGATGGGGCGAAGCCCGGCTACAACTGTGCTACACACGTCAAAAAACTTGCCGATTTGAGCCAAGGCCACAGCTGGGAACTGGGATCGCGGGCTAGACGGACACTGATCTCGTTGTCGGCGTAGGGGTTGGGGCGGGATGTGGTAGGCGTGGCGGATCCACTGCACGGCTTTGACGTCAAACGGGGCTCCGGTGCCGGTGGTCAGCCCGGCGGTTTTGAGCAGTTCGGCGAGTTCGGCGGTGGGGTGGTGGGTCCGAGGCGGGTCACCATCGCCACCGCCGGCGAAGGGCTGCGTTTGGCGATTCCGGGGTGGGTGGCGCGGGCGACGGCGATCTCGTCGGTGGCGCCGGTGTGCCAGCGGATCCCGATCCGCACCTTGTCCCGGTCGGTCTCCGGGAGCAGGGTGATGTCGGCGATCAGGGTGCGCAGCATTCGGTCCTTGTTGCTGGTGGTGGGCGCGTGCCACAGCGCGGGCAGGTCGGCGGTGAGCCGTTCGAGTTCGGCCCGGTCCGGTAGCGGCGGCAGCGCCTTGCGTGCGGCTGCGAGTGCTTGTTCGGCCTCGGCGAGGGCGGCGAGTTCGGTTTCCCACCGAGTTTCCAATGTTCGTGCCACCAAACGGTTTTCGGGTTCGACGGCGTGGAAGGCTCGTTCGGCGCGGTCGGCCTCGTAGCGGGCGCGTTCGACAGCGAGCTCGGCAGCGCGGCCGCCTCGTGCGGATTCAGCGCAGCGAGCGGCCGGCCGGCGACCGCGTCATCGACGGTGGCCGCGGCGACCGAACGGCAGGTCGGGGTGGTGGCTCGTCCGCGCGGCCGGAGCATTCGTAGGCGGGGCGCTGATCGCTGTGGTAGTTGGTGCGCATCGGTTTGCCACACGACCCGTAAGCGATGATGCCCTGGCACAACGCGATTCCTTCGCGCGGGGGGCGGGCGCCGGTGTTGGTGCGGTTGCCGGCCAGTTTCGCTTCGTGGCCAGGTACTCACTCCAGCCGATGTAGCCCTCGTGATGGTCGCGGATGAGCACCGCCCACTGGGCGCGGGGGCGTTCGGTGATCCCGGCGTGCACGCTGCCGTCCGGGTCGACCCGCCGCGTCGAGGTGTAGCGGCCATGCATGTACGCCCCGGTGTAGCAGGGGTTCTTGAGCACGCCGAGCACCCGGGCGTGCGACAGCCGGCCCCAGCGCAGCTGTCCGGCCCACACCCCGCCGTAGGCGCGCTACGGGAACCGGCGCCCGGCGAACGCGGCGACCACCCCATAGGCCGACCCGCACGCGGCGAAAGCGGCGAACAGGTCCCGGATCGTGGCCTGCACCCCGGCGTCCGGGTCCACGACGACCGCGCCGGCCTCGTCGTACACGTAGCCGACCGGCAGCGGGGTGCGCAGCTCGCCGCGGGCGACCGCGGCGCGTTTGGCCGCCTGCAGGCGTTGGGCCATCACGTGCAGCTCCACCTCGCCCATCGTGGACTTCAACCCGAGCAGCATCCGGTCGTTGACATCGCCGGGATCGTAGACACCATCGGCGTCGATCAGCAACGTCGCGGTGATCGCGGCGAACTCCATCAACCGCGCCACCTCCGCGTTGGAGCGGGCCAGCCGCGAGATCTCCAGCCCGAAGATCGCCCCGACCTCGCCGGTGCACACCCGCGACACCAGCTCGGCGAACCCGGCCCGGGCCACCCCCACCGGCCCGACACCCCCAGGTCGGTGTCGATCACCATCACCGCCTCGCGGGCCCAGCCCAGCCGCACCGCCTCTCGACCGGCCCGTACTGGCGCATCGTCGACTCGGCATGCTCGCGCACCTGCGCCATAGACGACTGCCGCAGATATTGACTGAACGTCGACGATCTCGTCGACGTCGAAGCCGGCCATGTCGGCGGCGAATTCTGGGCTGGTCATGACATCCCGGGTGAGTTGTTCGGGGTCGGCGCCCGGTGGGTAGCCGATCAGCGCGACGAGTCGATTCGCGCCGCCGCTTCGCTCGGTCCACACACCGTGGGTGGTGACCCCGAATGTCGTGAAGGTTGCCAGGTGGCGGGCCCAGTG
>DASPOT010000166.1:0-26095 GCA_035625875.1 Mycobacterium sp.
CAATCAGAAGCCGTTGGCGACCCGCACCACAGCCCGGCCGGAGAACGCGCTCGCACGCACCTGGTCCAGCACGCCGACCACATCCTTGACGTCGACGTCGGTGGTGATCAGGCCGAGATGGCAGTGCATGAAACGTCTCCATGGGTTCGACGCTAGCCTCCTACCATGCAGCGATACCCACTTGGTCGGTTCTCGGTAGCCCGTATGGGGTTTGGCGCCATCCAACTTCCCGGGGCGGGGGTTTTCGGGCCGCCGCGGGATCGAGATGAGGCGCTGGCGGTGCTGCGGCGGGCCGTCGAACTCGGCGTCGACCACATCGACACCGCGCAGTTCTACGGCCCCAATGTCTCCAACCAGCTGATCCGCGAGGCCCTTTACCCTTATCCGCCCAACCTGGCGTTGGTCAGCAAAGTTGGTGCCCGCCGCGACGATGCCGGCGGCTGGCTGCCCCTCCTCGACCCCGCCGACTTCCGCTCGGATATCGAAGCCAACCTGCGAACGCTGGGCGTCGACCAGCTGGCGGCGGTGAACCTCCGGCTCATCGACAGCGACCGGCCGGACGAACGCTTCGACGAACTGCTTTCGACCATGATCGCTGCCCGTGACGAGGGATTGATCGGCGGAATTGGGCTGAGCAACATCACCCGTGAGCACTTGCTGCATGCCTTAGATCGCACCGAGATCGCCTGCGTGCAAAACGCTTTCAGCCTCGTCGACCGGTCGTCTGATCCGGTGCTGCGGGAATGCACGGCGCGCGGTATCGCGTTCGTCCCCTTTTTTAGCCTGAGATCGCCGTTTGCGCCGCCGGATCAGGTGCTCGGACACGAAGTGGTGCGGCAGGCGGCCGCGCGACTCGGCCACACTCCGGCGCAGGTCGCATTGGCGTGGACGCTGAACGTTGCGCCCAACGTGGTGATGATCCCCGGCACTTCGTCAATGCGTCACCTGGAGGAGAACCTCGCCGTCGCCGACATCGAACTCGACGACGATACCCGCGAGCAGTTAACCGCGATCGCCGCCTGAGATTTCGGGCGGCGACAGGGCGGTAACACCCAGGAGCTCACAATGCTGCTGCCACTGGCATCCGAGCCGTTCACGGCTCCCACCGACCGCGACATGCTGCCGTCGGAGCGGCGCGAATTCGTGCGTACGCACCGCACATGCGTGTTCGGCTACCGCCGACGACAAGATGGTCCGGCGATGTCGATCGTGTACTACATCCCGACCGATGACGACGAGCTGCTGGTGTCCACGATGGCCGGCCGCGCTAAGGCGTTTGCCGTCGCACGCGACGGCAAAGTCAGCCTGTGTGTGCTCGACGAGCGCTGGCCCTTCGCGTATCTGCAGGTGTATGCCGATGCGGTGATCGAGCGCGACCGCGACCTGGTAGTCGACGTGATGATGGCTGTCGCTGAGCGGATGTCGGGCCAGCCGCTCGGTGACGAAGCCCGCCCCTATGTCGAGGCGATGGCCGTCCAGGAGGAACGCGTGGTCGTGCGTTGTCGCCCGTACGCGACATTCGCGCAGCCGCCGCGGCACCTGTACCGCAACGACCAGGCGGAGCAGATCACACACTGGTTGTCGGCCTCGGTCTCATGGGATGCGCCCGACCAGGCGTGAAACCGGTACCGTCGGAATTCGCCGTTCGCTCAGGGCAATACGATGCGCAGTCGCTCCCAGCCACGAACGGTTGATGTCGGCGCAAGCTGCGCGGTCTGGTAGTCGATGTCCCATTCCGGCCAACGGTTGAGTAACTCGTCGAGCGCCACCCGGCCTTCCAGACGGGCCAGATTGGCCCCGAGGCAGTAGTGCAAACCCTTGCCGAAGGTGAGGTGGGAGATGTTGTCGCGGTGGATGTTGAAGGTGTCGGGGTCGTGGTATCGACGGGGGTCGCGGTTCGCCGCGCCGAACAGCAGCAGCATGGCGCTTCCGGCCGGCACCGTGGTGCCGTAGCACTCGAAATCCCGGGCCATCCAACGCGCGACGTGCGGGCCTGTCGGTTCAAACCGCAGTGTCTCGTCGACGGCGCGCGTCAGCAACAACCGGTCCTCGGCCACGTCGCGGCGTTGGTCGGGATGCTCGGCGAACACCTTGGCCAACCAGCCGATGAGACGGCCGGTTGTTTCGTTGCCGGCACCGGCGACCACCTGGGTGTAGCGCAGGACCTCTTCGCGCGTCAATTTTCGTATCACACCGTGTTCGTCTTCAAACTCGACGTTGAGCAGCGCGGTCATCAGGTCGTCGGAGGGATTCTTGGCGCGCCATTCGATGTAGTCGGCGTAGATCCGGCCGTCGGCGATCCTGTCGGCGTCGACCACCTTCATCGGCGTTCCCGCCTTCGTACGCAGGTTGGCGTCGTTGGCGTCCCGGACACTGATCTGGTCGTCTTCCGGGATGCCCAACAGCATCCCGATCACCCGCATCGGCATCATCGAAGCCAGCTCGGCGATGATGTCAAATCCGTCCGAGCCGACCAACGGATCCAGGCAGCGCACGCAAAAACGTCGGATCTGGTCCTCGATCGCCGCCATCCGGCGCGGCGTGAAAACCCGCGACATCAGCCCCCGCAGCATGGTGTGCATCGGCGGGTCTTCGAACATCATGACGCCCGGCGGCATGTCGAAATCCGATTGCACAAGTTCGAGAATGTCGCCTCGGCTGTTCGAGAAGGTCTGCCAATCCGCCAGCGCCGTCTCCACGTCGGAGTGTCGCGAGAGCGCCCAGAAGTCGTATTGCTCGTTGTAGTAGATCGGCGCTTCCTCACGCAGCCGGGCATAGATCGGGTACGGGTTGGCGGTGATGTTGACGTCGTAGGGGTCGTAGTAGACGTCGATGTCGTTCGCGATTGTCATGGCGTTGTCCTTTGTCTGAGGGTTTACTTTAGGCGGCTGCCGGCGTCAACGGGCAGGGCGAGGCCGGCGCAGTGATGCCGGCATTGGCGCAGACAATGTCCAGGCGGCCCGGGACCTACGCCGCCGACGAGATTGGCATCAGCGAGACCTTGCCGACGCTCGACCGCACGGTGTTTTGGTTGACCTCCGGCTATGAGGCGTCGCGCCGCGGGCGTCCTCCCGATTACCGAGCTTGAGGGTTATGCGGTGCTCATCAGGCGAGCGACGCCGCGCATGACGGCGCGGCTTACGCCGTGGCGAATCTTTTGAGCGGGTGACTGTGGAATGGGTCGCGGCGCCGTGCCGAGCCGAGGGAACAGCGCCAGCGCGTTGGTGCGGTCGATAGCGCTACGAGTGTCGGCCTCGAGCGCATAGGTTTCCAACCCGGCAGCGAAAAGCTTTCCGGCGGCAACGGGGGCGAACGGCCAGTCGGATCCGAACGTGATGTGGCCCGGTTTGGCGAAGGCGAGCAGGGTGGGCAACGCTGCGGCGCTGGAGGACAGCGCGGTGTCGAAGTAGAAGCTGGCGAAGTCGTCGAGGATGCCGGCGGGGCTGCGTCCGGTGTCGGCTGTGATGGCCACGGCCATCCGGCGACTAGCATAGGGCACGAAACCGCCGGCGTGGCTCAGGATGAACCGGATGTTGGGGTAACGGCTTCGAATGCCGTTGCGCACCAGCAGGTAGGCGGCCCGGGCGGTGTCGAGCAAGAAGTCGGCGGCGAACGGGGCAACGCCAGCAACAGTCGGCCCCGGCAAATCGGCCGGGTGGATGAAGACGACCGCGGAGCGATCGTTGAGGGCGGCGAATAGGGCGTCCTGCCCGTCCTGGCCCAAGTAGAGCCCGGCGCTGTTGGCCAAAAGCACCACACCGTCGGCCTCGAGTTCATCGAGCGCGCGGACCGTTTCCGCGACAGCCGCATCGATGTGCGGCATCGGCACGGTGGCGAAAAATCCGAACCGGTCGGGCTGCGCCGCAACGAGTTCGGCGGTGTAGTCGTTGAGGTCACGTGCGAGCGCGGCGGCGTCGGTCTGATTCGGCAGGAATGTGGTGCCCGGGGTGGACACCGACAGGATGGCGGTGCCGACGTCGAGTTCGGCCATCGTCTGCAGCGACGCGTCGGCGCTCCAGTCGGGCAGCGCACGACCACCCGCTTCATCGATGCCGGCTTTCTGCAGTGCTTTTCGGTAGTCAGGCGGGATCAGGTGGTGATGGCTGTCGATTCGTAACATGATCGCCTTCCGTTAGTCGTCGGAAATGCCGGCGCCGGACAGGGCGGGGACACTGTCTTCGCGGTGCAGCACCGAGGCGGCTGCGGTCTTGAACTGGGCGAGCTTCGCGATGATAGTCTGGCCCTCCGGAGTGTGACCCCAGATGCTGATGCCCTGATACGTTGTTGGCTCCCATGTGTTTTCGTCGACGACTATCGGGTTCCAGCCCACTTCCCATTCGAACCCCGACGGTGTCATCGCGTAGTAGGACAGTTTCCTGTCGTTGGTGTGCTGACCCACGGCCAGTGCCATGTGGAAGCCGAGGGCCTTGACCCGCTGATAAGAGGCGGTCATGTCGTCGAGCTCGGCGACCTGGACGTTCACGTGCTGGATGCGGGTGCGAATCGGGTTGATGGGCAGCCGATTCACCGCGGCGATCGCCACCGAGTGGTGGCGCTGGTTGACCCGCAGGAACCGGATCTTGAGCTTGACGCCGCTGATGGTTTCGTCGATGTAGTCCGACAGCCGCGCGTCGAAGACGGCGTTGTAGTAGCCGCGCATCTGATGCGGCTTCTTCGTCGTTACCGCGACGTGTCCCATCCCGGCTTCCCCGGTGACAAAGCCGCCGTGCACCGCCATGTCCAGCGGCGTATCGCCGGGACGGGCCCGGGTGAAGATTTCCTGCGCCAGCCCGTTGGGGCCGGGAAAGCGCACGAAGCGCTCGACACCGCGCAGCGCGGCTTCCTCTGCGGTTCCGTCGGTAACGGGCACGCCGTGCCGGGTCACCCGGGAGAGGATTTCGTCGAACGCGGTGTGGTCGTCGAGCTGCCACCCGAGTGCGGTGACATCCTCGGCCGGTCCGCGCTGCAGCAGGAAGCAGCATTCGTTGTCGTCGAGCCGAAACCGCATGACGTCAGGCAGCGTCTCGTCGACGTGCATGCCGATGGCGTCGCGGCCGAAGCGGCACCAGTCGGCGAACTTGTCGGTTTCGATGATGAGTTGCCGATCAGGTGAGCGGTGTCGACCCCGAGTTCGTCAAGTAGTCCGCGGATCATGTCGGCGAGGTAGCCGAACGGATCGTCATTGTCGATACCCTTGCACGAGCGGCCGTAGCCGGGCATGTCGGGCACAATGACCCGGAAATGTGCTGCGAGCGCGTCGATGTTGCGCGAGTAGTTGGACACCCCGGAGGCGCCGGGACCGCCGCCGTACAACATCACCGCCACTGGCCCGCTGCCGGTTTCGGCAACGAAGATCGGTTTTCCGGCGACGGTGACGGTCTGCTCGGTCAAGTTGGTCGTGGTCATGCAACGGCTCCAGTCTTGGATAGGGTGGATACGGTATAGCCGGACGATGGTGGAGGCAAAAGCTGCCCGGATTCGGCTGCGGCGTAGATGAATCCGTCGGGACGCAGCACCACGGCGGCCGCCTTCTTGCGCCGCAGCCAGCGGATGAGGGTGCCGCCGCTGTCGCGGATCGCCTCCGGATGTGGACCGTCTTGCGGCCCGTCAGCCGGATCGCCGGCACGCCCAGCTCTGTCCATGCTTGCGTACCCGCAGGCGGTGGGCCGGTATGCAGGATGGTCCACTGCCCACTAACAACATCGTCGAGGCGAAGGGTGGTGCCCTCCGTGTCGATCACCCACGGTTGCGGGAGCTGCCACCCAACAGCACGGTGCCTGCTCGCGGCGAAGAAACCCTGGGCGTCGGGAATCCAGATCAGTTTCTGGAAGCCGGCCTCCAAACGGGGCGGGCGGGTCAGCGTGCGCAGCAAGTGATTACGAAGGGCTGCGATGAACCTGTTGCGCTCGGTGATGATCCGGCCGACGAAACAGGCGCGGCGTGTGACCTCGGTGACGTGTGGTTTACGTTCGGCTTGGTAGGAGTCGAGCAGCGATTCCGGCGCCTGTCCGCTGAGGACGGCGGCGAGCTTCCAGCACAGGTTGGCAGCGTCGCGAACCCCGGCCGACATGCCCTGGCCGATCCACGGCGGCATGGCGTGCGCGGCATCCCCGGCCAAAAATACCCGCCCCGCCCGCCACCGGTCGGCGACGCGGACGTGGTGGCTATAGATCACGGCCCGCAGGATCTTGACGTGTCCGGGGGTGATGCCCTGGTCGCCCAGGACCTTCCAAATCTCCTCATCACGCAAAAGTTGCTGCTCGTTCTCGTCCGTGCGTGCGGGAAACTCCCATCGGTGGTGGCCGAGTGGAGTCGGGCAGTCGACCATGGGGCGGGACGGGTTCGAGTGGAACCGCAGCCGGTCATAGGCATCCCACTTGTCGAGGACTTTGGTGTCGATGACGACCCATCGCTCGGTGTAGGTGCGTCCGGAATAGCCGACACCGAGCTGGCCCCGAGTCGGTGACGAGCCGCCGTCGGCGGCGATCACATAGGACGCGCGGAAGCGTTTGAAGGTGTCGGTGCGGAGGTCGGCCAGCATGAGTTCGACCTCGTCGCCCTTGGGGAGCACGCGTAGGCATTCGTGTTCCAACAGGACGTCGACATTGGGAAATCGCTGCACGCCCTCACGCAGGACATGATCGACCGCCGGCTGATACAAGAACTGCTGCGGCGGATGCCCGCACCCGTGTGCGGTGATCGTGGTCTCGATGAACGGCACACCGTCGGCGTCGACGAAGGCCACCGGCCGCTCAGGCAGCATGTCTTGCTGCAGGCGCTCCGAAAGGCCGACGGATTGCCACACCCGCATGACTTCCTCGTCGGTGGAGATCGCCCTGGCGCGGCCGTACACATCCCGATCACGCTCGACCACAAGCACTTTCAGGCCAAGTTGGCCCAACAGGTTCGCGGCGGTGGCACCGGTCGGCCCGTAGCCGATTACCGCGACGTCATAGCTGGCGGCTTCAGTCACTGCTGTCTCTCATCTGTGAGGCCCGCGCAAGGGTCGCTTCTGTAGTGATCACTACGGTAATGTAACGATCACTACGGAGTAAAGACCCTGAAGCGAGGAGCGGAGATGGCACAGGAGGAACAGCCGAAGCCCCGTCGCAGGCGCGCCGATGGCGAGTTGTCGCGCGAACGCATTCTCGACGCCGCCACTGAAATCGCCGCAGAGCGCGGCTACGAGGGCACCAGCATCGCGCTGGTGAGCGCCAAATGCGGCTTGCCGGCCAGTTCCATCTACTGGCATTTCAAGGACAAGGACGACCTGATCGCGGCGGTGATCGAGCGCAGCTTCGCCGACTGGCTGACGGCGTGGCAGCTCCCTGGCGAGGGTGCCGCGCGCGACCGCGTGGTGGGCTTGGCGATGCAGATCGCCAAGGCCTTGCTGGATTCACCCGATTTCATTCGCCTCGGGCTGATGCTGGCGCTGGAACGCCGACCGGTCGAGCCGCGGGCGCGTGCGATGTTTATCCAAGCCCGAGCGCAGGCGCACTACGAGCTGACGGATACCCTGCGAGAACTCACCCCAGGGCTCACCGACGCCCAGATAGACCAATTAGTCACCTACGCGATCGCCGGCGCCGACGGACTGTTCATCGCCAAGGAGATCGGCGGCGACACCGTGGACCTGGTTGGGCTGTTCGAGTTGCATGCCCACGCGCTCTACGACACCGCGGTGCGCCTGATATCGGAGAATGCCAGCCAATGACACTGACGCACAACGTGATCCAAGAGGCGGCCGATCTGCTGTATGCGGCGCAGACCGACCGGGCGCCGATCGATCCGCTCACCGAGCGCTTTCCCGCGTTGGACGTTGCCGGCGCCTACGCGATGCAGCAGGTCAACGTTTCCCGGCGGTTGCACCAGGGGCGCAGCCTCGTCGGGCACAAGGTCGGCCTGACCTCCGAACCGATGCAAACCCTGCTCGGCGTCGACGAACCCGACTTCGGCTACATCCTCGACGACATGGTGTTGGGCAACGGGTCAGCCGCACCAACCGCTCGGTTCTGCGCGCCCCGGGTCGAGCGGCCGCGCGGGCGTCCGAAGGCGTCGGATTCGATGCCGATCGAGGAGATACTGGACAAGGCGCTGACGATGTTCGCCACGGTCGGATACGACGGGATGTCGCTGCGGACCCTGAACCGTCAGCTAGGGGTGAGCCACAACCTGATCTATCAGCGCTTCGGCACCAAAGATGAGCTGTGGCGGGCGGCGGTCGACTTCGGCTTCGGTCGGCTGATGCGGCACATGCAGGGTCTGTTCGACCCGACCCTCAGTGAACCGCTTGAGCAGCTCCGGGTGGCGGTGCACCGGTTCATCGTGTTCTCAGCCGATCACCCGGAGCTGGTCGCATTGATGAACATCGAGGGCCGTCAGGATACCGACCGTCTGACCTATATCTACGACACCTACATCGAGCCCATACTCAAGGACGTCGCCCGGCTGCTCGCCCACCTAGCCGACGAAGGTGTGATCCGCCCAATTCCGTTGCGGACCTTCCACTTTCTGCTCGCCCACGGCGCCACCGCACCCCATGCGCTGGTGCCGCTGGCGACGAAGTTCGACGCGACCTCCCCATCTGAGCCCGCTCCCCCATCTGAGCCCGCCGCCATCGAGGAACACGCGCGTCTGGTGTCGACCCTCCTAGTGGAGGGCCTGCGGCTGCCACCGCGATGAGCGGCAGCCGCGGGCTCGCTACTTGAGTTCGGACGACGACAGGCCGAGCAACCGGCGGGCGACCACTAGCTGCTGGATCTGCTGGGTGCCCTCGAAGATGTCCATGATCTTGGAGTCGCGCGCCCACTTTTCCAACAGCATTTGCTCGGAATAGCCTGCGGTGCCGGCCAATTCGACGGCCTTGCACGTGATGTCGCTGGCCACCCGGCCGGCCTTGGCCTTGCCCATGGACGCTTCTTTGGAGTTGGGGATCTTGTTGTCGGCCTGCCACGCCGAGCGCACGGTCAGCAGGTAGCTGGCCTCCCAGTCGGCCTCCATCCGCAGGAATTCGGCCGCGGCGGCGCTTTGGGCGTGCGACGGCTTATCGTAGGAGATCTCCACGCCCGCGTTGGTGAGGATTTTGCGGAGTTCCTCCAGCGCGGCGCGGGCGACCCCGATGGCCATGGCGGCGACGATCGGCCGGGTGTTGTCGAAGGTCTCCATCACCCCGGCAAACCCTTTCCCGGGCTCGATTTCGGGGTTGCCGAGCAGGTTGTCCTTGGGTATGCGGGCGTTGTCGAAGCGGATCACCGCGGTGTCGGAGCCCTTGATGCCCAGCTTGTTTTCCAGCCGCTCGACGCTGACACCGGGATGCTCCCGCGGGACGATGAACGACTTGATCGCCGGGCGGCCTTTCGACTTGTCCAGCGTCGCCCACACCACGATGTGCGTGGCCCGCGATCCGGCTGTGACGAAGATCTTTTCGCCGTTGATCACGTATTCGTCGCCGTCCAGCTTGGCGGTGGTGGACACCGCCGCCGAGTCCGACCCGAATCCTGATTCGGTGATGGCCATCGCCGCCCACACCTTGCCCAGACGTTTCAGCTGTTCGTCGGTGGCCACACCGGAGATCGCAGCGTTACCCAGGCCTTGATAGGGCATCGAGAGCATCATTGCGGCGTCGCCCCAACTGGCCTCCAAGGTCTGCAGCACCGCTGCCATGTTGGCGCCGTTGCGGTTTTCTTCCTTGCCTTCGCCCTCACGAAACGCCTCGGCTCCGGTGAGTCCCAACGTGTTGGACTCGGCCGCTCCCATGAACATGTTGGCCAAGGTGTCGAGCTCGACCGGGTAAGCGTGTTCGTTCAGGTCGTATTTGCGGGCGATCGGCCGTATCATCTCGGCAGCACCTTGGTGTGCCTTGTCGATCGCCGCACGTAACTTGCGGGGCAGTTCCAGATTGATTGCCATGGTTGGTCTTTCGTTGCTAACTAGATAACGACGACGCCCTCGGCGACACCGATGGCCCGCAGGTCGCGGTACCAGCGTTCGACGGGGTGTTCTTTCGTGTAGCCGTGACCGCCGAGCAGTTGCACGCCGTCGAGGCCGATCTGCATGCCCTTGTCGGCGCCGAGCCGCTTGGCCAATGCGGCTTCGCGGGTGAACGGCAGGCCCTGCTCGGCGCGGGCCGCGCCGCGCCAGGTGATCAACCGCAGGCCGTCGAGCTCGATGGCGATGTTGGCGCACATGAACGCCACCGATTGCCGGTGCGCAATGGGTTCGCCGAACGCGTGGCGTTCTTTCACGTAGGGGACGACGTAGTCGAGCACCGCGTGAGAGGTGCCGACCGCCAGCGCCGCCCACCCCAGCCGGGATAGCGCGATCGCTTCCGAGTAGTCGGCATCGGTGGCGTCGTCCTCACCCAGGCGAGCGTTCAGCCGCACCGATACCTTCTCAAGTTCGACCCGGCCCAACGCGGCAGCGCGGATCCCCATACTCGGGTCGGCTTTCACGGTCAGGCCGTTGCTCGACGATTCGACGATGAATAGCGCCGGCTTGCCGTTGAGTTGCGCGCCGACGACGAACAGCTCGGCATCGGCCGCCGCCGGCACCAGCGACTTCACCCCATCCAGCCGGTACCCGCTGGGGGTGCGAGTTGCAGTGGTCTTCAGGTTTGTTGGGTCGAACAATGGCTGTGGTTCGGCAATCGCGACGCAGGCTTGCGGGACATTCTCGCCGGCGAATTCCTTGAGGTAGGTCGCCTGCTGGTCGGCGCTGCCCCAGTGCGTGAGCGCCGCTGCCACACCGCCGGGGGCCAAGATCGGCAGTGCTAGTCCCATATCGCCGTAGGCGAGTGCCTCGGCCACCAGGACGTTGGTCACGGTGGAGCGGTGCGCGGCGATGCCCTCGAAGTCTTCGGGGACGTTGACCGCGGCGATGCCGAGCTCCGCTGCCTTGGCGATCAGGTCTGGTGGGTAGCTGGCCGCTTCGTCCGCGTCGTGCGCCGCCGGGCGCAGGATCTCCTCCGCGAATTGGTCGACGGTCTCGACGATGAGCTTCTGGTCGTCGTCGGGCGTCAGGTTGAAGTAGTCCTTGCCGCTGGCCTTTAGCCGGGTCGGTCCGCCCCGGAGCCCTTGGACCCGCTTGAATTGACGGGTGGTGGCACCGGCAACGGAGAAGCCGGTCTTGACCCCGTACCGCAAGGTCCGGTTGAGCGGATCACGCAGGTGGTATTTGTCCCAGAACTCCTGACCGACGATCGGGGTGAGCAGGCCCAACGCGATGTCGATCCCAGTCCGCTTATGTTTGTGCTCCCCGACAGCGGTCTTCCGGCCGGTTCGCTTGGGCCGCGGCTTGGAACCGTTTGTAGCGGGGATGCTGTCGGTCATGGTGTGCAGCCTCGGTCGTTGTGGCAATGCGAATGACTCTATCTTACTCCGGAGTAAGGTAGCGAGCCTGTTAAGTACTTCACATCCCCGACAGGCTGGCCCGTATAGGTAGCCGTCGTGGGCCCCAGTGTCCCGCCGGCCCGTCGTAGACGCCGGCCAGCCGCCGGCCGCATGCTTGACAGCGACCGTCATCGGTCAGCGCGTAGTGCCGCATCGCATACCAGTCCCGAACAACGACGGAAGTACCGCACCCCGGACAGAAGGTGGTGCCGCCCTCGGCGTCGTGGACGTTTCCGGTGTAGACGAACTGCAGGCCTTCGCCGATGCCGATCCCGCGTGCCCGCGTTAGCGTGGCAGGCGGGGTCGGCGGGGTGTCCATCATCTTGTAGTCGGGATGGAATGCGGTGAAATGCACTGGGACATCGACGCCCAGATTTTCGCGGATCCACGTGCATTCGGCGGTAATCTCCGCGTCGCTGTCGTTGCGGCCTGGGATCAGCAGCGTAGTGATTTCGAACCACACGTCGGTCTCTTGCCGCAGGTAAACGAGGGTGTCCAGGACATCGTGCAGGTGCCCGACGCAGACCTTGCGGTAGAAGTCTTCGGTGAACGCCTTGAGGTCCACGTTGGCAGCGTCGATGTGCCGGTAGAACTCCGCGCGGGGCTGTGGGCACATATAGCCCGCTGTCACCGAGATTGCCTTGATGCCCAGCTCATGGCAGGCATCGGCGACATCGGCGGCGTACTCCCAGAAGATCGTCGGATCGTTGTAGGTGAAAGCCACACTGCGACAACCCAATTCGGAAGCCACCGCGGCTATGTCGGCTGGGGTTGCCTGGCTGGCCAGGGTGTCGACCTCGCGGGACTTGGAGATGTCCCAGTTCTGGCAAAACTTGCACGCCAGGTTGCAGCCCGCGGTGCCGAACGACAGCACCGCCGACCCCGGCAAGAAGTGGTTGAGCGGCTTCTTCTCGACCGGGTCGACGCAGAAACCGCTGGAGCGCCCGTAGCTGGTGAGCACAATCTGGTCGTCAAGCCGGCCGCGCACGAAACACAGCCCCCGCTGGCCCTCGTGCAGCTTGCACGCCCGCGGACACACGTCGCACTGAATCCGGCCGTCGTCGAGGCGGTGCCAGTGTTTGGTCGCGATAGTGAACGGGTCACTCATGGTCTGCTCCCCGCCGCCTAGGTTACCGCCCGGCAAGCCTCGCCAGCACGTGTTGATGTAGTAGGCCATTTGTGGCGACCGCGCTGCCGCCGTACGGGCCCGCGGTGCCGCCGAGGCCGGTGAATGTCCCGCCTGCCTCGCGCACCAGGATGTCCAGGGCCGCCAGGTCCCACGCTGACACCTCGGGTTCGGCGGCGATGTCGACGGCTCCCTCGGCCACCAGGCAGTAGGACCAAAAGTCGCCGTAGGCACGCACCCGCCACACCGCGTCGGTCAGCTCGAGGAAGCGGTCGCGCAAACCGCGCTGTGCCCACCCGGACAGGCTGGAGAACGACAGGCTCGCCGATCCCAGCTCCGCCACCGAGGACACCGACAGCCGACGTGGTGGCGAGCCGCCGACCGCTGCGAACGCGCCCTGGCCGCGGGCCGCCCACCACCGTCGCTGCAGCGCGGGTGCACTGACGACACCAATACATGGGACACCGTCGGCGAGCAATGCGATCAGGCTCGCCCACACCGGCACGCCGCGCACGAAGTTCTTGGTGCCGTCGATCGGGTCGACGATCCACTGCCGTCCGCTGAAAGTGGTTGGGCCGCCGAACTCCTCGCCGAGCACACTGTCGCCAGGCCGGCCGCGGCCGAGCTCGGCGCGCAACTCGGACTCGACGGCCCGATCGGCGTCGGTCACCGGCGTCAGGTCCGGTTTGGTGTCGACGCGCAGGTCCTGCGCGCCGAACCGGGCGAGAGTCAGCGCGTCGGCACGGTCGGCCAGCGCCAACGCGAACGTCAGGTCGTCATGACTCATGGCAGCAGTCCTACCATGGCGGTGTGTGGGAAATCGGTGTGCTGCTCCTGCTGATCGCCACGTTGTTGGTGTTCGTGGCGCCGCGGTTCATCCGGCGCGGCCGACGCGCGGACGGGGTGGCCGGCACGCTGCTGGTGACCGGTGTCAGCCCGCGACCCGACGCCACCGGAGAGCAGTACGTCACCATCACCGGCGTCATCAACGGACCGACCGTCAACGAACACACCGTGTATCAGCGCATGGCCGTCAATGTCGACGATTGGCCGACCGTGGGTCAACTGCGCCCGGTGGTGTACTCGCAGCGGAATCCGGACAACTGGGCCTTCGCGCCGTCCGAGCCGCCGCAGCCGCCCGCCGGCTCGGTCTGATTGCCCGGCTCCTCCTCGGCCGCAGCACGGCCCGCATCGTCGCCAGGCTAAGCGGCATGCCTAGCCAGCGCGATGCCGACTCGGACAAGCCGTCGGGATTTCAGGGGGAACGCCTGGCGAGCGGGGCCGGGTTGACAGCCGCGGGTTCAAGCCTGGGTACCGTCACCTCTAATAATAAACAGCATGTGGTTTATTATTAAGGGAGGTGATCGTGGCGCGGACCGTTAACGAAGCCGATTATGCGGCCAAACGCGACGACATCCTCGACGCCGCACAGCAGCTCATCGCCGCTAAGGGCTTCGACGACATGACCATCCAGGATCTGCTGCACGATCTCGGCGTTTCCAAGGGAGCGCTCTACCACTACTTCGACTCCAAGCAAGCCATCCTCAACGCATTGATCGACCGCATCCTGCAGCAGGTCGAACAACTGCTGGTCCCGCTGGTGCACGACACCAAGGTGAGCGCCGTCGACAAACTCCAACAGTTTTTTGCCGCCCTAGTGCAGTGGAAAACCGGGCACAAACCGTTTTCTCTGGCCCTGCTGCGGATGTGGTACACCGACGAGAACGCCCTGCTGCGCCAGAAACTGCGCGAAACGCGGATCAAACGCTTCAGCCCGCTGCTGGAAACGATCCTGCATCAAGGACGCCAGGAGCACACCATGCGTGTTTCCTATCCCGATCACGCCGCCAGAGTGATCCTCGCCGTGGTCGAGGACCTGTCGGACACCCTTGCCAGGGAGCTGCTTTCGCAGCACTTCACCTGTGAAGACAGCTCCTACGTCGACAACGCGGTGGCTGCGTCCACCGAGGCCGTGGAGCGCATCAGTGGGGTTTCGCCACGTTCTCTGTGCCTGGTGCAGCCGGAGGCGCTGCGCGAAAGGATGACACCACCCAGTGCTGGCCAGCGACGCCGCACTGCCGGCCCACTAAGCGCCACGGGTCGCCGACCGAAAGCCGGAATGTGATGCGACCGCTACTGATTGTCCTCGCTGTTGTAGTTGCCTACCTGGTGCTGGTAATCGCAATGACCTGGACGATGCGCCTCAAACGGAGGAGGCAACCGGCGCATCCGAGATGGGATGACCCACCTCATCAACCGGAACATGCTCAACCCGGTGGCGCGGCGGTGGGTGGTCGACCGCATGGGACTGCTCGCCAGCATCCAGCACCGGGGTCGTCGCTCCGGCAAGCAATACCTGACCCCGGTGCTTGCCGTCCGATTCGGCGAAGGCTTTCTCGTGCCGTTGCCCTATGGACTGCAAGTGGACTGGTTTCGCAACCTCACGTCCGCACAAGAATGCGTGCTCGTCTGGAAAAAGCACAAATATGCCGTAGGAAAGCCCCAAATCATAACCCTCAGGCAAACCCAGCGCGCCTATCCTTGGCCAATCCGATGGATCTTTCGCGCGGGCGGAGTCAACCACCACGTCGTACTCATCAACTCCCTCACTAACAGGTCAATCTGAAGGACCCGACCGGACGTCCCCACACGCCGCCAGCGCATGACTCACTGCCCGCTGGGGCCCCAAATTGACAAGCCACGCACAGTCCAGCCACCATCACGAGCCGGCCCGCGATTGGGCATCCCGCTCCCGTGCTGATAGCAAACCGGTGGTCCCATCACCGTGGCAAGCGACAGGACCGGCCGGTCGTCGCCTCCCTGAGAAACGGCAGGCCGACGTCACGCCGCCCGCGAGGTGCCGCTGCCGGTGGATACGCGCGCTTGCATCGGGTGAGCCGAGGCTTCTGGACGGATAGAGTTCACCGATCTGACAACGTTGAGAGACGCCCGAGGCAGTAAAATAGATCCGCCTGACTTAAGTGTTCATGGTGGCTTCACAGCGGCTTTGACCGCAACGGATATCTCGTTCGGCGCCAAAGCTCAACGCGTGAGGTTCCCACAGGGGGTCGTGGGCACTTGGTTAGGGCAGCCATCTGGTAGTTCAGTAAGCAAAGGCGGTATTTGCGATGGCCAAGATCGCCTCGCGCGACGGTGTTCGACCCATCCAGCGCACCGTTAATCCGGTCATTGCTACCCGCCGCGGAAAGATCGCTCGTCTGGAGTCTAGCTTGACCCCGCATGAGGCACAGATCGAAGACCTCATCTTTCTACGAAAAGTGTTGAAAAAGGCCAACATTCCTTTCTTGCTGATCCGGGACGACAAAAACCGACCGATTCTCGCCATCGATATCGAATTGCGTTCAGCGGTCGAGAGCGAGGTGACGACTGCATGCGCCACAGAGCCGATGTACGCCAAAACGGTTGATACGCCTGGACTTTCTCCTGTTTTGGTGGCCGAGGGGAGGCTATCCCCATTGGCCGATCCGTGTATCGTGCGGTTGTATCGGCGGCGGATCGCGCCGGGCGGGTTCCGGTACGGGCCCAGGTTCGGTGTGGAACTGCAATTCTGGGCCTTCGAGGAGAGCGTGGTCCGCTGCCCCGTGGAGAACTCGCTTACCCGCAAGGAAGTGCCGCGGACAGAAATAATTCCGACAACCGCCAAGCTTTACGGGTATAAGTGGCCGACCATTGAGGGGATGTTCACCCCACATGCGAGCGACGTGACGTTTGACATCGACATGGTGTTCTCGTGGGTCGAGGGTAGTGATCCGGAGTTTCGGGCACGCCGGGCGGCGCAAATGTCACAGTATGTGGTGGGTGAAGGCGACGAGGCCGAAGCGCGGATTCGGCAGATCGACGAGCTGAAATACGCCCTGCGGTCGGTGAACATGTTCGCGCCGTGGGTGCGCCGGATCTTCATTGCGACCGATTCGGTCCCGCCGGCATGGTTGGCCGAGCATCCCGCGATCACCATCGTCCGCGCGGAGGAGCACTTCTCGGACCCGGCCGCGTTGCCCACCTACAGCTCGCATGCGGTGGAAAGCCAACTTCACCACATTCCAGAGCTAGCCGAACATTTCCTCTACTCCAATGACGACATGTTTTTCGGTCGACCACTCAAAGCCAGCATGTTCTTCTCCCCGGGCGGGGTCACGAAGTTCATCGAGTCCAAGACCCGGATCGGGCTCGGCGCCAACGATCCCACGCGCAGTGGGTTTGAGAACGCAGCCCGGGTAAACCGGCAGCTGATCCTCGAGCGGTTCGGACAGATCATCACTCGACATCTCGAGCACACCGCGGTCCCGTTGCGCAAAAGCGTGTTGATGGAGATGGAACGCGAATTCCCAGAAGACTTCGCCCGCACCCAGGCGAGCGCGTTTCGTTCTAGCACCGATATCTCAGTTACCAACTCGTTCTACCACTACTACGCGCTCATGACCGGGCGCGCCGTCCAACAAGAAAAAGCCAAAGTGCTGTACGTAAACACCACCACCCACGCGGGTCTCGACCTACTCCACGAGTTGCGGAAGAAACGCGGACACCACTTCTTCTGCCTCAACGACAGTAGCTTCCCCGAGGTCTCCGCGGCTGAGCGCACAGAACGTGTCACCAATTTCCTCGAACGTTATTTCCCGATACCGGCGCCCTGGGAGAAGGTCGCGGATGACGTTGATCAGCCGGGGTTTGCCGCGCCGATGACGTTAACACCATCGTCGGGTGCGTGAAGAGCGAATCCCGCCGGGAAGGCTTGATGAATGCGCCACTTTCGCCGATTTGGCGTCGCGCCCGCGCAGCAGGGACGAAAGTGCCCACGGTTTCCCGGTACCCAGCGGAATCACCGAATGCACGACGGTGTCCGGCGGTCGGCATCCACTGACCCGTAAAGAGGGCCATCTCCCGCTATGAGGTGAGTATCGCTGATGTGTAAAAGAACGTAATCCGGCCGCGGATGTTCCGCGGCCCTAGGCTAAGGTGCTGCCCGTCACGAATAGAACCTTTCGTTCAACTTTCCTGGCCGGGCCTGGCCATTGTGCATTCCGGCAACGCCGCAGTGCCTCCACGACAATAAATACGACATCCGGGCGGCGGCCGGTCTGGGCTTCCAGACGGCCTTCGTTGCTCGTCCGCTCGAGTTCGGACCGAACGGCGTGGTCGGCGTCGCTTACGACGACACGTTCGACGTCAACGCCGGCGACTTCCTCGACCTAGCTGTGCAGCTGGACTGCTGAGAAGTACTCGCCGTACTCGGTCTTGCCGGGAACCTCAACTCCCAGTCAGCTTCTCAGTAAGCTCGATCCGCGCCCGCGGCGGCCGTCAAACTCCTTTGCTGCCCGGCTCCGCGCAGCGGCGAATCGGACTATTGGTTGCTGCTCATGGTGACTTTTGGCACTAGCTGTGTGCAGCATTCACCGGCTAGCTTGCCGTCAGTAAGCAAATGGGCGCTTCTACTCAATGGGGAGGTTCAGAAATGACAACCACCCATATACGCTTGCCCAATCGAGTGCTATCACTGTTGGCTGCCCGCGTTGTACTGGTGGTCGCACTGCTGGGCCCTCTGGGAGCGGCAGCTTCGACCGCTCATGCCGACCCTGCCGATGTCGATGCGAAGTTCCTGGCGGCACTGAGGTCCCAGGGCATCGCGTACGTGTCACCGCAAGTCGGCATCGCCGCCGGCCATGCGGTCTGCAGAGAACTTGATCAGGGCGAGACGCCGACCCAGGTCGCGCAGGACGTGATGAACAGCAGCAACCTGGACGGCTTTCATGCCGGGTACTTTGTCGGCGCCAGCATAGGTGCGTACTGCCCGAAGTATGGCGGGCACACCTAACGGCATACGTCACAGGCCATCCGCGACCGCCAGCGCGTATAATCAAGCTACAGTTATACGACGACTATCATGGAGAAATACTAGTGATCACGAAAGCCCTCGTCAGCGCCGTTATAGCCCTCGGTGTTGGCGTTGTCGTAGCAGCACCGGCCAGTGCTGGCCCGGCCCAGTGCACCCCCACCGCGATGGTATGGTGGCTCTCTGGTCCCGTCAGCCCGTTCTGTGGCCTCAGCCAGTCGGCACCCGCCGGCCCCGCGGCCCCGAACCAGATCCCCCAGGGAATCCAGGGGGGTCTGCCCGCCACCCAAGGCCAGCCGTAATCTGAGTCAAAACTCCGGTGGTGGATCCAACATTGGGGCCATCCGGATACTGATCACGGTTAGGTGGGGCCAACATCGTTGGTCCGCATAGGACACACCGCTCAGCAATTAGGAACGGTAGGCGCAGCCACGCGGCTCGCCTCAGTAGGGGATGCCGATTTTGCGCCATCTGTGCCCGGCGGTGCCGGGCTCTTGCGGTGGACCCGCGACACGACTGCGGATGACGATGTAGGGCCGCCACGAGTACCACAGCGGGTAACTCCGGGCGTGCACCAGCCGGCTGAATGGCCACACCATGAAGATCGCCCAGGCAGCGGCGGCATGCAGCTGGTACATGAACGGGGCGTTCACGATCGCCGCCACGTTCGGGCGGGCAGCGAACAGGCTGCGGAACCACACCGAGACCGTGTTGCGGTACTCATAGCCTCCGCCGAGCTCCTCTTTTCCGATCGTCAGGTAGATACCGAGGATGACGATGATGCCCAGCAGGATCAGCGCCAGATAGTCCACGGCGCTGGTGGTGGCGCGCACCCGCGGGACCACGGTGCGGCGGAACGTCAGTATGCCGGCACCGATGAGGATGCCGATCGCGGCGATCGACCCGGCGATGCCAGAGAACATCTGGTAGGCCTTCTCCGGGATGCCGAGCCAGTCGGTGAACGATTTCGGAACCAGGATGCCGAGGACATGTCCGGCGATCGCGGCGAAGGTGGCGTAGTGGAACAGCGGGGAGCCCCACTTGAGCAGCCGCCGCTCCTGCAGTTGAGTCGAACGGCTGGTCCAGCCGAACTGGTCGTAGCGTCATCGCCACACATGGCCCACGATGAACACCACCATCGCGGCATACGGCAGGATCACCCACCACACTATCGACCAGGCGCTCATGACTGCCCGCGGTTGTGCGAGGTCCCGTAGCCGGCCAGGTATTCCGGCGGGGCGAACGGCTCCAGGCCGACTTCTTCACCGGGTGGGCCGGTCCCACGCCGCCCGCACCTGGTCCAGCTCATATTTGCCCAGCTTGGGCAGGTTGGCGGCCACCGCGGCGACCACGTCGGCGTACGGCGACTCGGCCTTGACCAGAGCGCGGCGCAGCAACTCCAGGTCGGTGCGGTGACCGGCGAGCAGCCTCTGGCCGCGGGGGCATAGCGCGGCGAAGTCCAGGACCATCGGCAGGTAGTCGGGCAGCTCGTCGTCGGATGGGACGAAGCCGGCGTCGCGGTAGGCCGTCTTCAACACCACCATCGCCATGCCCCGCTTGCGGGTGTCGCCGTAGCGGTGGTAGGTCAGGTACAGCGAGCACCGGCGGCGCAGGTCGAGTGTCTGCACGTAGTGCTGCGCCACCTGGCTCGGCGGTGTGGCGCGCAGCCAGCGCAGGAAGCGGCCGAACGACTCCCGGGCCGACTTGGGAGCGGTCGTCGCCGCGAACGCGTCGAGCTCGTCGAGCCCGTCGAACAGCGCCGCGGTCGGATACTGCAGCAGCACCGACGCCAGCTTGACCGTCTGGGTGTTCACGCGCGGCCCGGAAACATCCCGGGGACGCGGTCGCGTCCGTTCCAGTTGAGCAGGTTGAAACGGCCCCGGCCGCCAACGGTTTCGCCGGGCCGGTAGGCAGCGATCCCGTGCGGTCCCGGCGGCCCATACCCGCCCATGCCCGGGCCGCCGTCGGTGTCGAGGCTGCAGAACAGTTGCTCATGCTGGCTCATCAGCCGCCCGGCCTCCTCGGTGTGGGCGGGCGGAATGACGTAGCGGTCTTCGTATTTCGCGATGGCCAGCAGTCGGTAGAGGTCGTCGAGATCGTCGGCGCTGGCACCGACCGAGGTGGGCAGGTTCTCGTCGACGTCAAGCCCGAGCTGTTGCGCGCGCTGGATGGCCCGCACCGCCGCCAGCTTGCGCAACACGGCACGCATCACGTCGGCGTCGCCGGCGGTGAACAGGTTAGCCAGGTATTCCATCGGGATGCGCAGCGAGTCGATGGTCGCGAACACGCTGTCGGGGTTTGTTCTCGTCGTACCCCGCCGCGTTGACCACATCGGCCACCGGCGAGAGCGGCGGGATGTACCAGACCATCGGCAGCGTGCGGTATTCCGGGTGCAGCGGCAGCGCGACCTTGTGCCGCACGGCCAGCTCGTAGACCGGCGAGCGCTGAGCGGCCTGGATCCAGTCGTGCGGGATGCCCGCCCGCGCGGCTGCAGCCTCCACGTCGGGGTCGTGCGGGTCGAGAAATACACCCAACTGGGCCTCGTAGAGGTCCTGCACGTCGGGAGTCGCCGCCGCGTCGAGGATCCGGTCGGCGTCATAGAGGAACAGCCCGAGATAACGAAGCCGGCCGACGCAGGTCTCCGAGCAGATCGTGGGTGCCCCTTGCTCGACCCTGGGGTAGCAGAAGGTGCACTTCTCCGCCTTGCCGGTGCGGTGGTTGAAGTAGACCTTCTTGTAGGGGTAGCCGGAAACACAGAACCGCCAGCCTCGGCAGCGATCCTGGTCGACCAGCACGATGCCGTCCTCGGCGCGTTTGTACATCGCCCCTGACGGGCACGACGCGACGCAGGACGGGTTGAGGCAGTGTTCGCAGATGCGCGGCAGGTAGAACATGAACACCTGCTCGAACTCCATCTTCACGCGGTCTTCGAGTCCGGTCAGATCCGGATCGTCGACCGCGAGTTCCGGCGCCCCGGCCAGGTCGTCGTCGAAGTTGCTGCCCCACTTGACCGGCATGTCCCGCCCGGTCAGCGAGGAGATCGAATGCGCGCTCGGGTTCGGTGTGCCCAGCGGCGCGTCGATGACGGTCTGATAGTCATACGTCCACGGGTCGCCGTAGTCGTCGATGCTGGGCAGGTCCGGGTTGTAAAAGATCGACAGCAGTTTGCGCAGGCGCCCGCCGGCCTTCAGCTGAAGCCGGCCCTTGCGGTCCAGCGTCCAGCCACCATGCCACTGCTGTTGGTCTTCGTAGCGCTTCGGGTAGCCGATGCCCGGTTTGGTTTCGACGTTGTTGAAGTAGACGTATTCCGTTCCCGGGCGGTTGGTCCACACCTGTTTGCAGGTGACGGTGCAGGTGTGGCAGCCGATGCATTTGTCGAGATTCATCACCATCGCCACGTGGGCCATCACCCGCATCAGTACTGCACCTCCTGGGCGCGGCGACGGATGACGGTGATCTCGTCGCGCTGGTTGCCGGTGGTGCCGTAGTAGTTGAACCCGAAGGACATCTGCGCGTAGCCACCGATCATGTGCGTCGGCTTGATCACCAACCGGGTCAGCGAGTTGTCGGCGCCGCCGTGCCACCCGGACACCTCCGATTTCGGTGTCTGCAGGTGCCGGTCCATGGTGTGGTACATGAACACGGTGCCTTTCGGCATCCGGTGGGTGACGACGGCCCGGCAGGCCACCACGCCGTTGCGGTGGTAGGCCTCGATCCAGTCGTTGTCAGCGACCCCGATGGTGGCCGCATCCTGCGGGCTCATCCAGATCACCGGCCCGCCGCGGAATAGCCGCAGCATGTGCAGGTTGTCCTGGTACTCCGACCCCCGCCCCGGCCTCTTACGCGATCGGATCACACCACTTTCTCCGCAACGTCTTTCGCCATCGCCGCTCCGCGGCTCCGCGGTGGGCCCAATTTCGACCGATTGCGCTGCAACCGCTTTCGCGGTTGCTGCCACCGCTCACGCGTGCCCGGCGGATTGCCGTCAACGTTCATTACCGCCATACTACCATCCGGTTTCCGAAAAATACTGCAACCCAACCATTTCCATCGGCCCTCCCCTGCCGCAACCCGCATGCGGGCGTACCCGCGTTCGCGGGGGTACTGCACCATCGGCCCTCCCCCTACTGCACCTTTCCCCAGTGCCCCGCAACATCATAACCCACCGAGATACCACCAAACATACTGCGCTGCAACACAATACAACCAGCACGACCCGCACGCCAAACCTGTCACAGTCATGTCATCGCCGTGAATGATTGCCGCACTGCCCGTCATGAGCATCGCTCACGCCAATATCGTGTCACCGCTTGCCAGCCAACATGTGCCTAATCGCCGCCGCGATCCGGCTTGCGGGTAGCGCGCTACGCCGCGCCTCGGGGCGCGGGGGTCTGGGGCCGGATTCCGGCGATGTGTGAGGTAGGAGCGTGTCGGTTGTGAGATTCTTGCGGGGTGTCCGCTCCGCCGGCGGCTGCCCCTTCGGGGGTGGTGACGTTTCTGTTCACCGATATTGAGGGTTCGACCCGTCGGTGGGAGGCCGACGCGGATGCGATGCGGGTCGCGCTGGCCGCCCATGACGAGCTGTTGCGCACTGCGATCGAGGGGCACGGGGGCTGGTTGTTCAAGCACACCGGTGACGGCGTGTGCGCCGCCTTCGCCTCACCACGGTGTGCGGTCGATGCCGCGGTGGCCGCCCAGCGGGCACTGCAGTTGCCGGTACGGATGAGCATCGCGACCGGCGAGGCCGAGCTGCGAGGAGCGGACTACTTCGGACCGGTGCTCAACCGCGCCGCGCGGATAATGGCCGCCGGGCACGGCGGGCAGATCCTTTTGGCCGAGTCGACGGCCGGACTGCTCAGCGGAGTCGATCTGCTCGATCTAGGGACTCACGAGCTGCGCGATCTGCCCCGCCCCCAGCGGGTGGTGCAGCTGTGCCACCCCGACCTGCGCAACGATTTCCCGCCCTTGCGCAGCCCTAAAAGCGTGGGTGCGCACAACCTTCCGGTTCAACTCACCAGCTTTGTCGGCCGCGGCGCACAGATGACTGACCTGGAGAAGCTGCTCGTCGATAACCGGCTGGGTGAGCCTGACCGGCGCCGGCGGTGCCGGCAAGACCCGTCTCGCCGTTGAGATAGCGGCTCGCATCGCGGCTGAGTTCGGTGACGGTGTTTGGTATGTGGATCTTGCACCGATCACCGATCCCGAAGTTGTGCCGATCGCGGCGGCCCGTGCGCTGGGTCTGCCCGACCAACCCGGCCGCTCCACGATGGACACCCTGCTGCGGTTCGTTCGCGACCGCCTGATGCTGGTGGTGCTGGACAACTGCGAACACCTGCTCGACGCGTGCGCCGATCTGGTCGTCGCTCTGCTTGGTGCCGCGTCGGGGCTGACCGTGCTCGCCAGGAGTCGGGAGCCGGTCGGGGTGACCGGTGAAGCGACGTGGCGGGTGCCGTCCCTGTCCCTTCGCGATGAAGCGGTCGAGTTGTTCGCCGACCGCGCTCGCCTGGTCCAGACCGGCTTCACCGTGACCGACAACAACGCCGCGGCGGTGGCCGAGATCTGCCGGCGCCTCGATGGGATGCCGCTGGCGATCGAGCTGGCGGCGCCGCGGGTGCGGGCGTTGTCGCTGGCCGAGATCCTCGATGGCCTGCATGACCGCTTCCGGCTGCTGACCGGCGGGGCGCGCACCGCGGTGCGCCGCCAGCAGACACTGCGCGCCTCGGTGGAGTGGTCGCACGCGCTGTTGAGCGAACCGGAGCGGGTGTTGTTTCGCCGGCTCGCGGTGTTCCTCGGTGGGTTCGATCTGGACGCCGCCCGTGCGGTCGCCGGCGGCGCTGACATGCAGCGCTTCCAGGTGCTGGACCTGCTCACCTTGCTTTTGGACAAGTCGCTGGTGGTGGCGACCGACAGCGGAGGCCGAACCCGCTACCGGCTGCTGGAGACGGTGCGCCAATACGCGGCCGAGAAACTGGGGGAGTCCGGCGAGGCCGATGCCGTGCGGTCGCGTCACCGCGATTACTACACCGAGATGGCCGCCCTGCACGACACCCCCGCGCGGCAGCGCATCGAGCGGGCCGAAACCGAGATCGACAACCTGCGCGCCGCGTTCGGATGGAGCCTCGAAACTGCCGACGTCGAGCTCACGCTAACGCTGGCGTCGTCGTTGCAGCCGCTGTGGCAAGCGCGGGGACGCATCCGGGAGGGGCTGGCCTGGTTCGACGCCGCGCTGGCCGACCTCGACCCGCAGCACCCCGGGGTGGCGCCCGTGGTGCGGGCGCGGGCGCTGGCCGACCGGGCCAGGCTCGCCGTCTGGGTGGGCGACGCCGAGAGCCTGTCTCAGGCTCAGCAGGCCCTGGCGCTCGCACGCGAGGTCGATGACCCGGCGCTATTGGCGCGGGCGCTGACCACCTGCGGCGTTATCGCCGCCGGTGTGGGCGCCGAGCTGGCCCGGCCGTACTTCGCCGAGGCGATCGGCCTGGCCCGGGCGTTGGACGATCGGTGGAGGCTCAGCCAGATCCTCACCTCCCAGGCGGTCGCAGCGGTCACCGCCGGTGACCCGATCGCGGCGCGCGCGCCCGCCGAAGAAGGACGCGACCTCGCCGACGCCATCGGCAACCGGTACCTCTCGCGCCAGTGCCGCTGGTGCCTCGGAATGGCACAGGTATATCAGGGTGATCTGGCCGGAGCCGCCGCCCAATTCGCCGAGCTGGCCGCCGAGGCCGGGGCGGCCCACGATGTGATCCGGAGGACGGCCAGCCTCGCGGGCCAGGACTTGGCCCTCGCATACCAGGGTGAGGTGGCGGCGGCCCGGGCCGCCGCCGACGCGGCCATCGAGGCCGCCGCCGAGCTGGGTGGGATATTCGCGGCCGTGGGCTATTCAGCGCTGGCTAGCGCGGCCCTGGCCGCCGGGGATGCTGCGACGGCGCTGGACGCGATCGAGGCCTGGCCGTACCTGAGTGCCCTGCCCCACGCGGCGGCGACGCAGCGCGCGTACAGTGCGCTGGCCGCGCTGGCGGGCGGGGATCTGCTCGCGGCCCGCCGCTGGGCCGACGAAGCCGTCACCATGGCGACGACCGGCATTAGCCGGATGCTGGCGCTGACCACGCGCGCCCAGGCGGCGATCGCGCAAGGGGAACCAGACCAGGCCGAGCGCGACGCCCACGACGCACTCGCACTCGCACTCGCGGCGACCACCGGGGCGTACCTGCTCATCCCCGACATCCTCGAATGCCTCGCCGTTCTGGCGGGCGAGGCCGGCAGTCACCCCGAAGCCGCCCGCCTCTTCGGCGCGGCGCACGCGATCCGGCAACGTATGGGCGCGGTGCGGTTCAAGATCTATGACGCGGGCCATGAGGCCGCGGTGGCGGCGCTACGAGACGCCATGGGCGAGAAAGACTTTGACTCCGTGTGGGCCGAGGGCGCGACCCTGTCGGTCGAGGAGGCGATCGCCTACGCCCAGCGCGGGCCGCGGCGAACGCAAACGACCGACCAGCGGCTGGGCATCATTAACCCCGGCCGAACGCCGCGTTCGCTCCGATGATCTGTGAGGGTGACCGCCAGGGCAAGCTGTTTCTCTGTGTCAGAGCGCGGCGACGCCGTGTCTAACATGTGCCGCTAGCCGTCGAGTCCGGTGCTGCCTGGGAGTGTGCCAGTGGGCTTGGAAGATGACCCGTTTGGCGATTTCGACGGCGTGGTCGGCGAAGCGCTCGTAGAACCTGCCCAGCAGGGTCACGT
>DASPOT010000167.1:0-3833 GCA_035625875.1 Mycobacterium sp.
CTGCCCTCTCTGGGCGTCGAATTGTGCTCAACGGTAATGCGGTGACTGTCAAGGCCACACCGCTACGCGGTCGGCCCCAGGCCGAGCCCTGACAGCCACCGCATCACCGCGCAGACCCGCCTCTACCAGCGAGGGGTCGGTGTGGGCTCAAACGTAGGGAACAGAAACGGCTGCGAACATAGCCGGGACGAAAGGGGTTTGGCACGGGCCGCCGCGGTCAACCCGCTCGGTGACGGGGAGGGCAGGTGATGGACGCCAACGCGGCTTATCGATTTGTGGCTGTGCTGCAGGACGAACTCTTTCGAGAAGCCGCAGAGACATCCCTTCGCGCCCAACATGCCGGCCAGCGCGCCGAATAAGCCCGCCAATGCGCAGCCATTACGCGCCAACGAGCCGCCGCCCATCGGACACGACAAGGCAAGATAGGGGTTATGGATACATCCGATCGGGGTAACGAAGCACTTCGCGCGCATGCAGCCGACCGGGCAGCAGAACTTAAGCGGCGAAAAATCGAGCTTCAGACCCATCAGCCGTTCAACCCGGAAAACGTGGAGCTTGCCGCTCGCAGAGCCCGGGGCCGCATCGCACTGACCGACTTGCGGCTCGGCAGCGTCACCGCGTACCTGCAAGCCGAAGGCCAGACCGTCAAGACCCACGGCCTACCCGATGACTGGCAACTCGTGACGCCGTCGGGGTGAGCGAGTGTCGGCGCGGCTGCGGTCCGCCCGGCATGGCAGGCGCGGACCCTTGTCCGCGGCGCGATGGACCTTCAGCCCTAGCAGCGGTGAGCAGCGGCGACGTAGCAACGAAATCGTGCGACACAAGCCAGGTTTGGCACCGGCTTTCGACATCGAGATAGTAACCCGCGGCGAGTTGCGCGGCGCGGCTCAGCATGCGCGGCGCAAGATCGGCGGGCTCGGGCGGCTCACCCATCAACCCGTGTTGTTCGCCCGCGTCAAGTTGACCAACAGACCAACGTAACCGCCGGCCCATTCGGCAATTGCGCCTCAGGCTATTCTGGTCCGGTGACCGCGCGACCGCGATCAGGTGCTCGCTGACTTGACTCCCTGGCCAGCCGCTTTGGGCGTCGCCCTCTGGGGTGCAGGCTTCTCGGGTTCGTGCTCTGCAGCCAGCGCTGGCGCGGCTTGGGTCTCGGTGACGTGCGGGGTGCCCTCTCCTGGTTGGGTGGTGGGCCGGGCATTCACCCGTCGGGCCACAACGGCTGTGGCCGCACCGATTGCCAGCGCCACCGGCCAGTTGATCACGTTCACAGCCGCCAAAACGCCGAGCGCCCCATAGAGGGCGAGCTGGTCGGGCGGAGGCACCCGCACCCGACCTACCACCGGGAGGCGCACGGAGAATTTCTTGGCCCGCTGCACCGGCCGGGAAGCGTCGTCTCGGTGGGATGCCAGGAAGGATCGTGGCGTTGTCGTCATGTCATCTCCCGTCAGTTGAGTGATCCCGGTTTATAGCGCTTGATCATTCGCGGACTGTCACGTCGCCGGCAGAGCAGAAGGTCACCCAAGGAGGCGGCCGAAAGTCAATCCGACGGCGTCTGCCCTCCTCGAGCACGCTGCAACGCACTCTGGAACCAGCGGCCGGATCACACTGTTCGCGTGCATTCAGAGTCAGCATGTAGGGGTAAGGGGTCCGGCGCTGACAAGTGAGCAGCGCGTCGGCTTGCCGTGCCCGTGTTTGTTGTTCGCGGTGCCGGCACGGCACGGCGATCAGGTCATTGGTAGCGACGCCCTTTCCCGTCGTCTGCAGGCAGCAGGAGCTGGGTGGCTCCCCATCCGCCGCAGCGCACCCGCCGCGGCCGCACGTCGATCGCATGGACCCCAAGCCCACGGACGCGTCGGCGGCGGCCGTACCCCCACCGCGGCAGGGCGCCACCGCATCCGCTGCGGGGACAGCCCATCCGCCCGTCGGCCAGGGCCTCCCTCGGCCCACTCGGCGGTGCGAACGATCATCACCGGGGCGCTACAGCAGGCATGAGGCACCAGCTTGGTCTATCAAGTCCCCGCCGCGGAAGGGACCAAATCGTTTTTGGTGCCAAACGGTTTGGAATCGGCTATACGCCAGCCGATCTCCTCTGTCGGCCCACCGTCACCGTGAGGACGGACCGATACGGACCGATACGGGCAGCCGCCCATTCCTCGGCAACCCCCGCTCGTGTTCACCATGACGCCGCACACGACCCGATTGCTCGTCCTCACCCACAGTGACCGCGGCCGGCCCCATACACAGTGCCGCTCTACAGGGTCGGGCGGCGACTTCGGCCGCTTTCTGATCACCGCACGTCAGACGAGGTCTTTTGTTGTGTCCCAATGGTGGGTCGGGCAAGTGGTTGACGCGGTTGACCATGTCGGCGAAAAATTCGTTGGCGCCCCCAGGAGGTCTTCTGCATAGCTGTGACCGGGTTGTGAGCCATCCATTCCGGAACCAATCCAGGCAGTGGGCAACACAAGCTGCTGTGCGTCGAACTTATCCCACGTGTGGGTGTCATCGGTCAAGGCTCCGTCAGCGCCGAAGCAGGTAGTTGCGACCGGTTGAAGTCATCGGCGAGCTCCGGATCCGGGTCCCATTGAGGCTCCGGGCTGCTGGCCTGCAAGTTTGTGAGCTGACCGCACCCGCGAACTGGTCACCTGGACCAACCACCCGGGGTCGGGCCACCGTTGCTGGGGGGAGGAGCAACTTCATTCCGTTCGTGAGGCGTTCGACGGGTTGATCGGTGACAGCGGCGGTCATGTCGAAGTCCTGGTCGACGTGCAGCACTGTTAAGCCCGGAACTTGGCGGTCGCCGCGACGATGCGGGTATCGATGGCTGCTCCAGCTGGACCTCACCACACAGGTCGTAGCCACCGAACGGGGTGTGGTTGGCACGTGGCGAGTGCCGTAGCGCTGGCGGCGCGTGCGGATCGGTCCGCTCGATTCAAGCCAGCCGGTCGGGTAGCGGCCGTTCACTTGTTTGATCCGCTGGGCCATCGCCTGCTTCTGCTTGGCGTTGGTGCCCGACTCGGGCGGGCGAGGGACGAGTGGGAGGTCACGCCAGCCGGGCCAGGCGTGGTCCCCGTCACCCGGGCCTCCGGTCGCTCGATCTCCATCGTCCACCGGCACATCAAGAACAACCGGTTGGCCAACGTCGGCTGGATGCGGGCCTTTTCAGTCGCCTCCACCTGCGAACCAGCCCGCCGGCACTACCGGCAGCGGCGGGACCACGGTGACCGCCACGCCGCCGCCACCTATTCAACAACTCCTCGGACAGCTCTATTACTAATGACATCCGAACGCCCGTGTGGCCGATGCCTGCTCTTACCATCGGTTGGTGAGGCCTACAGGCAGATCGGCACGGCCGCATGGACGTTCACTGGACACGCTGTTCGGTGTCGAATCGGATTGCGTGCAATTGGTTCGACGCGTCGGCTGACACCTAGTCCCAAACAAGGCAGATAGTCCCCGGACCAGATCGGCGCGGTCGGCGTGTCGAACCTGCGCTTTGCTGTTGGACCGAAATGCTTGCGGTCGTGGTTCAAGCCCGTCCCCGCGGTCGACACCTCGCAATTAGAGAGCCGACGAGCTCTGACGCGAAGACCGGAGCCGCGCGGATTGCTGGGATCGCGAACGGCTCATCGGAGGGAAGGCCACCGAGCCTCGTCATTAGTGCGTCGCGCGTTCTCACCAGGGTGAACGGAACCAAACACCGAGGAAGGGAACCGATTTGAACAAGTTCTGCGGGATCGACTGGGCCGAGGATCACCACGACATCGCGGTGATCGACGCGGACGGACAGTTGGTGATCAAACGCCGAATCACCGATGACGGCGATGGGTTCG
>DASPOT010000168.1:0-29026 GCA_035625875.1 Mycobacterium sp.
CTGATATTCAAGCCCCACGGCAGCGCCAGCGAGATCGGCACGCTTTTCAGCCGCAGCATCCGGTCGAGCCTCAGCAGGCTGGCCAGCCACTGGAAACGTCCGAGGAACAACGCCGTCTCCTGGCCGCCGACGGCGGCCACCGGCACGATCGGCACGGCGGTCTCGCGGGCGAGCCGCACGAAGCCTTTGCGGCCACCGAGGTCGACGACGTGCCGTTGCCACGACGGGCGGAAAACCTCGTAATCGCCACCCGGATACACCAACACGGCGGGCGATGATCTGCTGCCTGGCCCATTCGAGGGCATCCCCGACACCGGCCATGACTCCAGCCTGGCACCAAAGTGAGCCCACTGGTGGACGGATTTCCAAATTGGAAATAGGAAATCTAACGTCTATAGCAGACCTGGCCATTTGGTTGTGTCCTGTCCGTAGCGGTTTCGATCCATACGCAAATGTCGTGTCCGCGGTTCTGCAGCGTGACGGCGTGGGCGTGGGCATATTTGCGGAACGTTCGCAGGGTGTCGGTGTCCCAGTCGTACATAGCGTGGCACCCCTCGTGGGCCAGACGGTAAGTGACTTGCCGCTGATCGCGGTTGGCCGGTGGGTGCCGAGTACGTCGATAACGACGTGTCGGCGTTCTCCGGCAAGCCGCGCCGCGAGTACGCCCGCATGCTGGCCGACTTCGGCTCGGGCGCGGGATGCGGTGGTCGTCTACAACCTGGATCGGTTGCATCGCCGCCCTGCCGAGTTGCCGCACCGCGCCGGGGGCGCGATGGATCGTCAAGGCCAGCCTGGACAACTACCTGGGGCACCATCCGCGCGACCAGCGGCCCGGTCCACGCCTTGTTATTTCATCAGCCGGGTGGGGTCGCTTCATCGATCGCCTCGGCATACGGTGCGCAGTCACCGGCCCCCGGCACCAGCGTCGCCAGCGCGCCGGCGGCGCAGGCCCGCCGCAACGCGCGAAGCCGTTGGGCTGGCGAACCGGGCTTCCGCGGCCAATTCGCCGCCAGCACCCCGGCGAACACATCGCCGGCGCCGGAGGTGTCCACCGGCTCCACCGCCGGGGCGGGAACGGTGAAACCCTCGTCGTCGCTCGTGTAGGTGGCGCCGCCAGCGCCACGGGTAACCACCCGATGTTTGACCGGCCAAACCCAGTGATCGGCTTCGGCTTCGTTGACGACGAGCACGTCGGCCAGCTTGGCCAGGTCGGCCAACTCGTCCGGGTCGCCGCCGGCGGGTGAGGCGTTGAGGATGACGGTCGCCCCGCCCGAGCCGGCCGCGCGGGCGGCCACCGCGGCCGTCGCGACCGGAATTTCCAACTGCAGCAACAGCACGTCGCAGTCGGCGACGATGGCCCGCGTCGAGTGCGACTCCAGCGTCAGGTGAGCGTTGGAGCCCGGCGCGACGACGATCGCGTTCTCACCGGCGGAGTCCACCAGGACGACCGCGTTGCCGCTGGGACCAGGCAGCGTGATCAGCCCGTCAGTCCCCACCCCGTTTTCGCTCAGATGTGCGCGCAGCCGCGCTGCCGCCGGGTCGTCGCCGACGGCACCGACGAACTGCACCCGCGCGCCCGCGCGCGCCGCCGCCACCGCTTGATTGGCGCCTTTTCCGCCGGGAGTCGACCGGACCGACGTCGCCAGTACCGTCTGGCCCGGGCGCGGCAGGGTATCGACGTCGAACACCATATCGATATTCGCGCTGCCCACCACGCACACCCGCGTCATTCCGACGACGTTATGAAGTCGCGTCTGCTTTCACAATGTGCCGGGGTTAGGCGCGTTCGGTAGTGTTTCCTAACTCCTTCGCGCCCTGAAGTATTGGACGGCGGCCGCGCTCCTCATTTTTCGGCAAACGCTATTTTCTTTGCGTCTGCACGTTAGTCTGCTGCGTGATCGGCGCTTTGTGCGGCGCGTCAGCGAAAGGAAGCCGATTGACCTCGGAGCAGCTAACAGAACCGGTGCCGGAAGGCGAGACCGCCCCGGCCCCGAAAAGCGGGCGGCGGTTTCGGCCGCTGTCCCGGGTGAGCATTCAGTCCAAGCTCATGGTGATGCTGCTGCTCTGCAGCATCATCTCGGTGGCGGTGATTGTTGTCATCGGGGCTATATCCGGCCGCAATGCGCTGCGGATCACGGCGATTGATCGGTTGGTCGAGCTACGCGAGTCGCAGAAGCGGGCGGTAGAGGCGCTGTTCGCTGACTTGACGAATTCGCTGATCGTCTATAGCCGCGGAGATACCGCGGTAGCGGCGATGGCGGCGTTCACCGCCGGCTTTGATCAGCTGGCCGACGCGGCGATCAACCCCGCCCAGCAGCAGGCCATCATCAGTTACTACAACAACGAACTCGTCGAACCGACCGATCGCAGGACCCGCGACAAACTCGATGTCAACTCGGTGCTGCCAACCACGAACGCGCAGAAGTACCTTCAGGCCTACTACACCGCTCCGTTCAAATCCGCCAGCGACGCAATGAAGCTTGACGACGCCGGTGACGGCGGCGCATGGTCGGCCGCCAATGCCCGTTTTAACAACTACTTCCGGGATATCGTCACCCATTTCGAATACCGGGATGCGTTGCTGCTGGACCTGCGCGGCAACGTCGTCTACAGCGTGGACAAGGGACCTGACCTGGGCACCAATATCCTGACTGGCCCGTATCGCGAGTCCAATCTGCGCCACGCATACGAAAAGGCCTTGGGGGCCAACGCGGTCGACTTCGTCTGGATCACCGATTTCCAGCCGTATCAGCCGCAACTGGATGCGCCCACCGCATGGTTGGTGTCGCCGGTCGGCACCGGCGGCAAGATCGAGGGGGTTCTGGCGCTGCCTTTGCCGAGCTCGAAGATCAACCAGATCATGACCGCCGACAAGCACTGGGTAGCCGCCGGGATGGGTACCACGACCGAGACGTACCTGGCCGGTCCGGACGGTCTGATGCGATCTGATTCACGGGTGTTTTTAGAAGATCCGAAGGAGTACAAACACGAGGCGGTGGCCGCCGGCACCCCGCCGGACGTGGTGAACGAAGCGATCCGGTTGGGTACCACGGTACTGGTACAGCCGGTTGAGACCGCAGGTCTGCGCGCGGCTCAACGCGGTCAGACCGGTGCGCTCTTCGCCACCGATTATCTGGGTAACCGCCAACTGGAGGCCTACGCCCCGCTGAACGTGCCGGATTCCGATCTGCACTGGTCGATCTTGGCGACCAGGGACAACTCTGAGGCTTTAGCTCGGATAGAGTCGTTCACCAAAACGCTTGTGATAGCAACGACAGCGATCATTTTCGTCATCTGCGTGGCGGCGATGGTGCTTGCCCAGATATTCCTGCGGCCGATCCGCCGGCTAGAAGCCGGCACCCGGCGGATCAGCGGCGGCGACTATGACGTCAGCATTCCGGTGACGTCGCGTGACGAGATCGGCGATCTCACCGCGGCTTTCAATGAGATGAGCCGAAACCTGCAAATCAAAGAAGAGCTGCTCAACGAGCAGCGCAGGGAAAACGACCGCGTGTTGCTGTCGCTGATGCCGGAGCCGGTTATGCAGCGCTACCGCGAGGGTGAACAGACCATCGCACAGGAGCATCAAGACGTCAGTGTCATCTTCGCCGATATCGTTGGGTTCGACGAGATATCACGTGATCTGGCCGGAGACGAACTGGTGGGGATTGTTGACGAATTAGTGCGGCAGTTTGACTCGGCAGCCGGAAACCTTGGGGTCGAGCGGATTCGCACACTGCACAACGGTTACCTCGCCAGCTGCGGGCTGACAACTCCGCGGCTGGACAACGTGCACCGAACCGTCGATTTCGCCCTGGAAATGCAGCGCATCATCGATCGGTTCAACAGCCAAACCGGCCACGACCTTGGCCTTCGGGTCGGCATCACCACAGGGAAGGTCGTCAGCGGGCTGGTGGGCCGATCGAGCACGATCTACGACATGTGGGGCGCGGCGGTGAGTCTGGCTTACCAGATGCACAGTGGCTCAACGCAGCCCGGCATCTACGTCACCTCACAGGTATACGACGTGATGCGGGACGTGCGGCAGTTCACACCGGCCGGCACGATTGTGGTCGACGGAACCGAGCAGCCGGTCTGGCGGTTATCGGAGCGGCAATGAACGTATTTGACTCGTCGTGGTTCTACTGGGCCCTAGGGGTCGCGGTCGGATTGCCCGTCGGGCTCATCGTTCTCACCGAATGGCACCATGCACTCGTTCGCAGGGAAAGCCATCTGGCCGGGCCGGTCAACCTGCTGCGCCGCTATCTGTTGCCGCTGGGTGCGCTTTTGGTGCTGCTTGTCGCGGCAGCGCAGGTCCCGTTCCGGGACACCGCGGTGCGGATCCTTGCGACGGTGTTCGGCTTCGTGGTGTTGGTGCTGCTGCTTTCCGGGCTCAACGCCACCCTGTTCCAGGCAGCCCCGGAAGGTTCATGGCGCAAACGAGTACCGGCCATCTTCGTCGACGTCGCGCGGTTTGTGCTGATCGGCGTGGGCTTGGCGGTGATTTTCTCCTATATCTGGGGCGCCCGTATCGGGGGCTTGTTCGCCGCGTTGGGGGTGACGTCGGTCGTCATCGGCCTGATGTTGCAGAACTCCGTCGGCCAGATCGTGTCGGGTCTATTCATGCTGCTCGAGCAGCCCTTCCGCATCGGTGATTGGCTGGACACCGCCGCGGCGCGAGGCCGAGTCGTGGAGATGAACTGGCGGGCCGTGCATATCGAGACCGGCCACGGACTGCAGATCACGCCGAACTCGGTGCTGGCCGGCACATCATTCACGAACCTCAGCCGCGCGGCCGGCGCGCACAAACTGGCGATAACGACGAAATTTTCCACCGTCGACCCGCCCGACCGAGTGTGCGCGGTACTGTCGCGGACTGCCGACGCCCTGCCGCAGCTCAAGGCCGGCATCACGGCCGCGTCGGTAGCCGTCGGCGGCGCCGAATACCGCACCACGATCGGGCTGCGCTCGCCCGCCGTCGACGGCGCCGCGCAAGCGACGTTCCTGCGGTGGATCTGGTATGCCGCCCGGCGGGAGGGGCTTCACCTGGACGGCGCCGACGACGACTTCTCGACAACGGCACGCGTGGAGAAGGCGATGCGAACAGTGGTCGCGCCGGCATTGCGGCTAAGCCCCACCGATCAGCAGTCACTGGTTCCGCATGCGCGAATGGTTCGATACGGTGCCGACGAAGTGGTGGAGTACGCGGGCGAAGTGCCCACCATGATGACCTTCCTGATCGAGGGCAGTGTCGAGCTGACCGCCGCGGCCGAGGACGGTTCGGTGGTTCGGGTCAACACCCTGAACGAGGGTTCGTTCCTCGGGTTGACCGCGTTGACCCGGCAACCGAACCTCGCTGACGCATACGCGCTGGAAGAGGTGACCGCGCTGGAGATCGAGCGCGAGCATATCGAACATCTCGTGATGCGAAAGCCGCTGCTGCTACAGGACTTTGGCCGCATAATCGATGAGCGGCGGGGTGAGGTGGCGCGCGCGGAGCGCGGCGAGCGGATCGGCTGACGCAGGGCCTTCTCACCCGGCCGCACGAAGCCCGATACCCTGGGCTAATGAGTCTGCAAGCACCGTCGCTTCCCGACTTGCGCCAAGAGGTGCACGACGCCGCGCGCCGCGCCCGGGTCGCCGCCCGCGTCTTGGCGTCGCTGCCGACCGCGGTCAAGGACCGCGCGCTGCATGGCGCCGCCGACGCACTATTGGCCCACGTCGACCAGATCCTCGCCGCCAACGCCGAGGACCTGAACGGGGCCCGCGCCGCCGACACACCCAGCGCGATGCTCGACCGGCTTGCCCTCAACCCGCAGCGCATCGACGGCATCGCGGCCGGCCTGCGGCAGGTCGCCGGGCTGCCCGATCCGGTCGGCGAAGTGCTACGCGGCTACACCCTGCCCAACGGGCTGCAGCTGCGTCAGCAGCGCGTTCCCCTCGGCGTAGTCGGCATGGTCTACGAGGGCCGTCCCAACGTCACCGTCGACGCGTTCGGGCTGGCGCTCAAGTCGGGCAACGCCGCGCTCCTGCGCGGCAGCTCGTCGGCAGCCCGGTCCAACGAAGCCCTGGTCAGCGCGCTGCGCGCCGCCCTGGTCAGCCAAGACCTGCCGGCCGACGCCGTTCAGCTGCTCTCTAGCGCCGACCGGTCCACCGTCACCCACCTGATCCAGGCCCGCGGCCTGGTCGACGTGGTGATCCCGCGCGGGGGAGCGGGCCTGATCGACGCGGTGGTGCGCGACGCGTTGGTGCCGACCATCGAAACCGGTGTCGGCAATTGCCACGTTTATGTGCACGAGGGCGCCGACCTCGACGTAGCGGAACGAATCCTGTTGAACTCCAAGACCCGCCGCCCCAGCGTGTGCAACGCCGCCGAGACCCTGCTGGTTGACGCCGCGATCGCCGATCGGGCGATGCCGCGGCTGCTGGCCGCCATGCAGGACGCTGGGGTGACCGTGCACCTCGACCCAAACGAGGACGACCTGCGCCGCGAATACCTGTCGATGGACATCGCGGTGGCGGTGGTCGACGGGGTCGACGCCGCCATTGCCCACATCAACGAGTACGGCACCGGGCACACTGAGGCCATCGTGACCACCAATCTGGCTGCGGCCCAACGATTCACCGAAGGGGTCGACGCCGCCGCGGTAATGGTCAACGCGTCGACGGCGTTCACCGACGGTGAGCAGTTCGGTTTCGGCGCCGAGATCGGCATCTCCACGCAAAAGCTGCACGCCCGCGGCCCGATGGGACTGCCGGAATTGACCTCAACCAAGTGGATCGTCTGGGGAGACGGCCACACCCGTTCCGCCTGACCCCCTTTCCCTAGGAGATCGCAGTGAGCGTGCCCGCCCGGCCCGTCCCGCTCTTCGCCGACATCGACGACGTCGCCCGGCGGCTCGCCGAGACGGGCTACTTGCCTGACACCGCCACCGCGACGGCGGTGTTCCTCGCCGACCAGCTCGGCAAACCCCTGCTGGTGGAGGGTCCCGCCGGTGTCGGCAAGACCGAGCTGGCCCGCGCGGTCGCCCAGGCCACCGGATCGGGTCTGGTGCGTCTGCAGTGCTACGAGGGTGTCGACGAGGCCCGCGCCCTCTACGAGTGGAACCATGCCAGGCAGATCCTGCGCATCCAGGCCGGCGCCGGGGACTGGGAGGCGACCAAGGCCGATGTGTTCAGCGAAGAGTTTCTGCTGACCCGTCCGCTGCTGACCGCCATCCGGCGCACCGAGCCGACGGTGCTATTGGTCGACGAGACCGACAAGGCCGATATCGAGATGGAGGGCCTGCTGCTGGAGGTGCTTTCCGATTTCGCGGTCACCGTCCCCGAACTGGGCACCATCACCGCGGCCCGCGCGCCGTTTGTGGTGCTGACCTCCAACGCGACCCGCGAGCTGTCCGAGGCGCTCAAGCGTCGCTGCCTGTTCCTGCACATCGGCTTCCCCAGCCCCGACATGGAACGTCGCATCTTGTTGTCCCGTGTCCCCGGGCTGCCCGAGCATCTCGCCGGGGAGTTGGTGCGCATCATCGGGGTGCTTCGCGGGATGCAGCTCAAGAAGGTGCCGTCCATCGCCGAGACCATCGACTGGGGCCGCACGCTGCTCGCGCTGGGCCTGGACACCATCGATGACGCGACCGTCGCCACTACCTTGGGCGTGGTCCTCAAACACCAATCCGACCAGCTACGCGCAAGCGGCGAGCTCCGCCTGAACTAAGGGGGCATTAATGGCTGTTCGCCGCGTGCGCCCCACCCAGCCGCTGGCCCCGCACGGGCTACCTGGCCACCTGGTTGGGTTCGTGGAAGCACTTCGGCAGCAAGGCATTTCAGTAGGTCCCTCGGAGACGGTGGACGCCGGCCGGGTGCTGGCCACCCTCGGGCTGGGCGACCGGGAAGTCCTGCGCGAAGGCATCGCGTGCGCGATGCTGCGCCGGCCCGACCACCGCGACACCTACGACGCCATGTTCGACCTGTGGTTTCCCGCCGCACTGGGCGCACGGGCGATGGTCATCGAAGACGACGCCGCGGGTCCTGATATCCAGTTGCCACCCGATGGCGTCGAGGCAATGCGGCAGATGCTGCTGGATCTGCTCACCGACAACGGCGACCTGGCCGATATGGACGAGCGGCTGGTGGCGATGATCGCGCGGATCGTCGAGGCGTATGGCAAATACAGTTCCAGCCGCGGCCCGTCGTACTCGTCGTATCAGGCGCTCAAGGCGATGGCACTGGACCAACTGGAGGGCAGGCTGCTGGCAGGACTGCTGGCACCCTACGGCGACGAGCCCACACCCACCCAAGAGCAGATCACCAAAGCTCTTGCCGCGCAAAAGATCACACAACTGCGCAAGATGGTCGAGGCGGAGACCAAGCGTCGCACGGCCGAACAACTCGGCCGCGAGCACGTCCAGATGTACGGCATCCCGCAGCTCTCGGAGAACGTCGAATTCCTGCGCGCCTCGGGTGAACAGCTGCGCCAGATGCGCCGGGTGGTGGCACCTTTGGCGCGTACTCTGGCCACCCGGCTGGCGGCGCGGCGGCGCCGTGCACGGGCCGGGGCGATCGACTTGCGCAAGACCCTGCGCAAGTCGATGTCCACCGGTGGTGTGCCGATCAACGTGGTGTTGCGCAAACCGCGCCCGGCACGCCCGGAGCTGGTGGTGCTGTGCGACGTGTCCGGGTCGGTCGCCGGGTTCAGCCACTTCACCCTGCTGCTGGTGCACGCTCTGCGGCAGCAGTTTTCCCGCGTTCGCGTCTTTGCCTTTGTTGACACCACCGACGAAGTGACCCACCTGTTCGGGCCCGGCGCTGACCTGGCCGTGGCGATCCAGCGGATCACCCGGGAAGCCGGTGTCTACACCCGCGACGGCCACAGCGACTACGGCAACGCGTTCGTGTCGTTCACCGAGAACTATCCGAACGTGTTGTCGCCGCGCAGCTCACTGCTGGTGCTCGGCGACGGCCGGAACAACTACCGCAACCCGGGTAGCGACGTGCTCGCGCGTATGGTCACCGCCAGCCGGCACGCGCACTGGCTCAACCCAGAGCCCAAGCACCTGTGGGGCAGCGGCGATTCGGCCGTGCCGCGCTACCGCGACGTGATCACGATGCATGAGTGCCGGTCCGCCAAGCAACTGGCCGCGGTGATCGACCAACTCCTACCCGTATAGCTCAGGCCAGCAGCTCCACATCTACGTCGAGCGTGCGATAGACCTCCAGCGCCCGCCGATCGCGGGTTGCCAGGGGGAGTCCATGCTCGTTCGCGACTGCGCCGACGAGCGCGTCGTAGACGGTGGCCCCGGCGATCTCGGTTGTTCCGATCTGGCCGTCAGCGAGGCCGCGGCACGAGTCCCGAGAAACCTGGTCTCGGGGTCACGGCCATCTGAACTGCGGCAAGGCACTCCAGTAAGCTGGCAAATCGTGCAAAAACACCGTCGCAGGCTGGGAGTCATGGGTGGGACGTTCGACCCCATCCATAACGGCCACCTGGTCGCTGCCAGTGAAGTGGCGGACCTGTTCAGGCTTGACGAAGTCGTCTTCGTGCCGACCGGCCAGCCTTGGCAGAAAGACCGGCACTTCAGCGCCGCCGAGGATCGCTACCTGATGACGGTGATCGCGACCGCGTCCAACCCCCGTTTTTCGGTGAGCCGGGTCGACATCGACCGCGGTGGCCCCACATATACCAAGGACACCTTGCGTGATCTCCAAGCGCTCAATCCGGACTCGGAGCTGTACTTCATCACCGGGGCGGACGCGCTGACGTCGATTCTGTCGTGGCACGAGTTGGAGGAGCTGTTCGCAATGGCGCGGTTCATCGGGGTGAGCCGCCCCGGTTACGAGCTGGGCCGCGAACATCTCGCCAACGTTCTCGAGGGCTTCCCCGACGATGCGTTGACCTTAGTAGAGGTCCCCGCGCTGGCGATCTCGTCGACGGACTGCCGCCGGCGCGCCGAACAGTCCCGGCCGCTGTGGTACCTGATTCCGGACGGCGTCGTGCAGTACATCTCCAAGCGGAGGCTTTACCGCCAACCCCAAGGGGCCGAAGCCGCCTCTGGCGCAACGGCTGCCAGCGTCGCCGGCAGGGACGACACGTGACAGCCACCCCGGAAGCCATCGACATGGCGACGGTGGCCGCCGGCGCGGCGGCCTCGAAACTCGCGGACGATGTCGTCGTCATCGACGTCTCCGGCCAGCTGGTCATCACCGATTGCTTCGTCATCGCCTCGGCGTCCAACGAGCGGCAGGTCAACGCCATCGTCGACGAGGTCGAGGAGAAAATGCGCCGGGCGGGCTACAAGCCGGCACGCCGCGAGGGTGCCCGCGAGGGCCGCTGGACCCTGCTGGACTACATCGACATCGTCGTGCACATCCAGCACCAGGACGAACGCAATTACTATGCCCTGGACCGGCTCTGGCGTGACTGCCCGACGGTGGCCGTGGACTTAGAGAGCGCGCGATGAGGACGCGGCGGCTGGTGATGTTGCGGCACGGGCAAACCGAGTTCAACGCCGACACCCGGCTGCAGGGTCAGCTGGATACCGAGCTGGGTGAGCTGGGCCGCGCGCAGGCGGTCGTAGCGGCCGAGGTGCTGGGCAAGCGTCAGCCGCTGCTGATCGTGTCGTCGGACCTGCGGCGCGCCTACGACACGGCCGTGAAGCTGGGGGAGCGCACCGGTTTGCGGGTCCGGGTGGACGCCCGGTTACGCGAGACCCACCTCGGCGATTGGCAAGGCCTGACCCACGACCAGGTCGATGCCGCTGCCCCGGGCGCCCGACTGGCATGGCGCGAGGACGCCACGTGGGCACCGCACGGCGGGGAAAGCCGGGTCGACGTAGCCGCTCGCAGCCTGCCGCTGATCGCTGAGCTGGTGTCCGGCGAGCCGGAATGGGGTGTCCCCGATGAACCGGGACGACCGGTCGTGCTGGTGGCCCATGGGGGTCTGATCGCTGGCTTGTCGGCCGCGCTACTGCGCCTGCCGGTCGCCAACTGGCCGGCATTCGGCGGCATGGGCAATGCCAGCTGGACGCAGCTCAGTGGTCATTCCGCCGATGATGTCGATTTTGACGGTATCCGCTGGCGCCTCGATGTATGGAACGCCTCGGCACAGGTCGCCAGCGATGTCCTCTGAGCCGGTCTCGCGTCCCGCACTGCTGGTCTTCGCCGACTCGCTGGCCTATTACGGGCCCAGCGGCGGCCTGCCCGCCGACGACCCCCGTATTTGGCCCAATATCGTTGCTTTCCAGCTAGATTGGGATCTCGAACTCATCGGCCGGATCGGCTGGACGTGTCGAGATGTGTGGTGGGCAGCCACCCAGGACCCACGCGCCTGGGCGGCGCTGCCCAGGGCGGGCGCGGTGATCTTCGCGACTGGCGGGATGGATTCGCTGCCGTCGGTCTTGCCCACGGGGCTGCGTGAGCTGATCCGCTATGTGCGACCACCCTGGCTGCGGCGCTGGGTCCGCGATGGCTACGGCTGGGCGCAGTCGCGCCTCTCCCCCGTGGCGCGGGCCGCGTTGCCGCCGCACCTGACCGCTGAATACCTTGAACAGACTCGTGGGGCGATCGATTTCAACCGCCCCGGTATCCCGATCGTGGCATCGTTGCCGTCGGTGCACATCGCCGAGACATACGGCAAGGCACACCACGGCCGCGCCGCAACCGCGGCGGCCATCACCGAATGGGCGCAGCGCCACGATATCCCGCTGGTGGATCTGGCAGCCGCGGTCGCCGAACACGTTACGAGCGGTCGCGGCAACCCCGACGGTATCCATTGGAACTTCGAGGCGCACCAGGCGGTTGCCGAACTGATGCTCAAGGCGCTGACCGAGGCCGGCGTGCCGGACCAGAAACCCCGCGGCTGATCATGTCCGTCGTAGTGGTCACCGACTCGTCTTCCCGCTTGCCGGCCGACATCCGCCTGCAGTGGGGGATTCGTGAGGTCCCGTTGCACGTCCTGGTCGACGGTGTCGATCTGCGCGACGGTGTGGACCAGGTACCCGACGATATCCACGAGTACGGCGACGCCACCACCGCGGCGGCCACCCCTGCCGAGCTGTGCGCCGCCTACCAGCAAGCGCTGGCCGACAGCTGCGGCGACGGAGTTGTGGCAGTGCACATTTCGGCGGCATTGTCGGGAACCGTCGGCGCGGCCGAGAAGATCGCCGCGGACATCGGCCCGTCCGTGCGGGTTATCGACTCGAAGTCAGCTGCCATGGGTACCGGCTTCGTCGCACTGGCTGCCGCACTAACGGCGGCGGATGGCGGTGACCTGGACACCGTTGCGGCTGCTGCCGGTTCAGCGGTGTGCCGTAATCACGCGTACATGGTTGTGCAGCGGCTGGATAACCTGCGCCGTAGCGGGCGCATCGGTGGTGCCGCGGCATGGCTAGGCACCGCACTGGCGCTCAAGCCGCTGTTGCGCATCGACGACGGTAAACTCGTTCTGGCCCAACGGGTACGCACCGCCAGCAAAGCGGTGGCGGCGATGATCGAGCAGGTCTGCGAGGTCGTCGGTGACAGCACCGCTGCCATTGCGGTGCACCATGTAGCCAACCCGGACGGCGCGGCCGAGGTGGCGGCGGCACTCGCCGAGCGGCTACCGGCCTGCGAGCCGGCGATCGTGACCGACCTGGGCCCGGTGCTCGCGGTGCACGTCGGCGCCGGAGCCATAGCAGTGTGCGTCGACGTCGGTACCAACTCCTGAGCGTCACGCTAGCGTGACGCTCACGGGAGATCGAGCCGCTGCTGGACATTGGTCGCCGCCGACGAGGCACGCGGGCTCGGGGACATGCCGTATCCACCGAACTACCCCAAGATGCCGGGCGAACCCAAGCGGGTGCAGCCGAGTCCCGACACCGACCGCAAGAACGCCGAATGTTAGCGACGAAAACGGCGATTCCACATGCAACGCCATACCGTCGGTCGCATTCTTGCTCTGTGACGCACGCATCTCTTCTGAGGGCTGAAGAGGGCCTGCCGCGCGGCGTGCAGGGCGCCGCGGATCCGCATTTCGCAAGGCTTATCCGCTTGTTCGCTCAGCTGTTTCCGGGGCGCCGCTTCGGTGGCGGGGCCCTGTCGGTGTATGTCGAAGGCCGGCCCGTCGTCGACGTCTGGACAGGGTGGTCAGACCGGGCCGGCAAGGTGCCGTGGACTGCCGACACCGGCGCGATGGTGTTCTCCGCGACCAAGGGAGTCGCATCAACGGTGATACACCGGCTGGTCGACCGGGGGCTGCTGTCCTACGAGGCGCCCGTTGCCGAGTACTGGCCGGAGTTCGGAGCCAACGGCAAGTCCAATATCACGATCCACGACGTCTTGCGGCATCGATCCGGACTGTCGCACTTAAAGGGTGTCAGCAAGACCGAGTTGATGGATCACCGCCTCATGGAGCAGCGGCTTGCCGCCGCGCCGGTCGATCACCTGCGCGGCGCGCCGGCGTATCACGCGCTGACCTACGGATGGCTGCTGTCCGGCCTGGCCCGATCGGTGACGGGCATGGGCATGCGCGAGCTGATCCGCGATGAGGTAGCGCGTCCGCTCAACACCGACGGTCTACACCTTGGCCGCCCTCCCGCCAATGCGCCTACCAAGGTGGCGCAGATTCTGGCCCCGCAGAGTAACCGGCCGAATCCGGTGTTCGACTTCCTCGCACCTAAGGTGGCCGGTCTGCCGTACTCGGGCGGGTTCGGTGCGATGTACTTCCCTGGCATCAAATCCTTTGTGCAGGGCGATATCCCGTTTCTGGACGGCGAGGTCCCCGCAGCCAATGGCGTCGTCACTGGGCGCGGCTTGGCCAAAATGTATGCCGCCCTCGCCAACAGCGGCAGCATCGACGAAACACGGTTCCTGTCGTCAGAGTTGGTGCGCGGCCTGACGGGCAAGCCGCGAGTGATGCCCGACCTCAACATCGTGGTGCCCATGCCGTTCCATCTCGGCTATCACGAATCGCCGGTTCCTAGCTTACTCAAGGGGTTCGGCCACATGGGTCTGGGGGGAACCCTCGGGTGGGCCGATCCCGAGACCGCCAGCGCGTTCGCTTATGTACACAATCGCCTGTTGACGCCGATGGTGTTCGACATGGCGTCATTTGCGGGCTTGGCTCGCCCGCTGCGCAATGCGATCGCCGCTGCCCATCACAGCGGCGCCCTTGAGGTGCCGCAGTTCGGCGCGACCTACAGCAAACCCGATCGGCGAAGGGCGGTCGCGGGGAGGCGTTAGCGAAATGAACTCGGCGGGAACCGATCTGGATCCGAGAGTCAGCGCGCCGCCGGCACAGCCAGGGGGGCAGTGTCGTCGGTCACACGATCAGCCCGGCGCACGTTATCGGCGCCGCGGGGGTGGACAACCTGCGGCCACCAGAACCAGCGCCCCAGCAGCGCGGCGATCGACGGCATGAGTAACGAGCGCACGATCAACGTGTCCATCAGTAGCCCAACACAGACAGTGGAACCGAACTGACCGATAACCCGCAAATCGCTGCCGAGCATCGAACCCATGGTGAACGCGAAGACCAAGCCCGCGGCCGTCACCACCCCACCGGTGCCGGCCATCGACCGGATAATCCCAGTCTTCAGTCCGGCGTGGATCTCCTCTTTGAACCGGGAGACCAACAGCAGGTTGTAGTCAGATCCGACGGCCAACAGGATGATGACGGACAGCGCCGCCACGACCCAGTGGATTCTGAAACCGAAAAGGTCTTGCCAAATGAGCACGGAGAGTCCAAAGGCCGCGGCAATCGAGCTGGCCGCCGTGCCGACGATCACGAGCGCGGCAAGCAGGCTTCGCGTGAGCAGTAGCATGATCATGAAGATCAGCGTGAGCGAGGACAACACCGCGATCATGAGGTCATATTTTTCACCGTCGTGCATGTCCTTGTAGGTCGCGGCGGTACCGCCCAGATAAACTTTGGCGTCCGACAGGGAGGATTGCTTCAGGCCCTCCTGCGCGGCCGTTCTTTCCACGTCGACGCGCGCGATTCCTTGCGGCGTCGCGGGATCGCCCTGATGGGTGATGAAAAAGCGAGCGGACTTCCCGTCCGGCGATAAGAACATTTTCAGACCCGTCTGGAAGTCCGGGTTATCGAAAGCCTCCGGTGGCAGGTAGAAGAAGTCATCGTTCTTGGAGTTGTCGAAGCTTTGCCCCATGACGATTGCGGTATCGCTCATGGCCTCCATTTGGTTGATCATCGCCTCGAAGGTGCTGTGCAGTGTCAGCGTCAGCGCGCGGGTAGTTTTCAGCGATTCGATCTGCGGCGGCAGCAGCGCGAGCAGCTGCGGCTGAAGTGAGTCGACGGAGTCAAAGTCTTTCGCGAGCTGGTGAAACTTTTCGTCAAGCTGATCGATACCGTCCAATGAGTCGAAGAGGGATCTAAAAGACCAGCAAATGGGAATATCGAAGCAATGTTTCTCCCAGTAGAAGTAACTGCGGATAGGCCGCCAGAAGTCGTCGAAATCCGCGAGGTGGTCCCGCAATTGGTCGGTGATCTGCGTCAGCTCGTGCGTGTCAATGTCCGTGCGGTGAGTAGCATCAACAAGCTGGCGCTGAACGTTATACTGGCGCTGCAATACGTCTATTGTTTTCCCCAGTTCATCGGCCATCCTCAAGATATCGGCCATGCGGTCTTTCAGAAAAGCCATGTTCTGCATGGTCGTCTGGCTTTGCATGCTGTTCTGGAAGGGTATCGAACTATGTTGAATCGGAATTCCCAGAGGTCGGGTGATGTCCTGGATCATCGCAATACCCACAACCCGGATGACGTTTTTGGCCACCCTGTCCAACACGAGCATGTCGGCCGGATTGCGCATATCGTGGTCGGCCTCGATCATCAACATGTCGGGGTTCATTCTGGCCTGAGAGAAATGCCGGTCCGCGGCCGCGTATCCAATATTGACCGGGGCTTGGTTAGGCAGGTAGTAGCGATCGTTGTAACCGGGCTTAAATCCCGGGAGGGCGATCATACCGATCAGCACGGCAACGGTACTGGCGGCGAGGATCGGTGCTGGCCAGCGGACGACAGCGGTGCCGACCCGCCGCCACAGCCGGCCCCTGGCGGCCCCCCTGGTCTCCAAGAGACCGAAACGACTGCAGACGGTCAGAACGGCCGGCCCGAGGGTGAGTGCGGCCGCAACGACGACGAACATCCCTATCGCAACGGGAACGCCCATCGTGTGGAACCAGGGCAGCCGCGCAAAGCTGAGGCAGTACGTGGCCCCGGCAATAGTCAAACCCGACCCCAACACGACTGGGGCGACTCCGCGAAAGGTCGTGTAGTAGGCCGTTTCGCGATCCTCACCGGCCTGGCGTGCCTCTCGATAACGGCCGATAAGGAAGATGCCGTAGTCGGTTCCGGCTGCGATCGCCAGCATCGTGAGAATATTCGCGGCGAACGTGGTGAGCCCGAAGGCATTGTGGTACCCGAGAACCGCGATGACTCCTCGGGAAGAGGCCAACGCGATCCCGGTCATGAAGAGCTGGACCACTGTGGTGACGACCGAGCGGTAGACGAGAAACAACATGATCGCGATCGCCCCGAGAGTGAACAACGTGATCTTCGCCAGGCTCGCATTCCCGATGACGTGCATATCATCGCTGAGCGCCGCCGGACCGGTGACATAGGCCTTCACTCCAGGCGGCGCAGGCGTCCGGTCCAGGACGTCGCGGACCGCTTCGACGGATTCGTTCGCTAGCGTCTGGCCTTGATTACCGGCAATGTTCAGCATCACATAGGCGCCTTTAGCGTCGGAGCTCTGAACTCCCGCTGCCGTTAATCGATCGCTCCAGAAGTCCTGAATGTGCTGTACATGCTTGGGATCCTGCCGCAGTTGATGGATCAGATTGTCGTAGTAGCGGTGCGCGTCGTCGCCGAGCGGCTGCTGACTTTCCAGGACGATCATGATCGTGCTGTTGGAGTCGAATTCTTTGAAGTTATGACCGAGACGCATCATCGCCTTCATGGACGGCGCATCCGCGGGGGCCATCGGCGCCGAATGTTCCTCGCTGACCACTTCTAATCGGGGCACGATGACATTCACGACGACGGTGATGAAGACCCAGAACAGGATGATCGGCAGCGCGAATAGGCGGATTGTGTGCGGGATGAAGGGCCGGTGGGTGTGCTCGGTGCTTATGTGACTCATGCTGATTTCACCAGGCAGAAGGTCTGGGCATTTAAGCCGTCGGCGGTTTTCTCGTCGCGGACCACACCGTCGACGGTGATGCGGCAGCGGATTTCATCACCGTCGCCCTGCACCATGATGTTGGCGCTGACCGCGGGGAGGGTCGTGCTAATCGTGTAAGACCACGGCAGAGGTGCCGCATTAACTTGATGCGTGTTAGCTTCTGCGTCCCAATAGTTGATGTTCGCGGTGGTCCCTGGGGGGCCGAAGACCGCATAGGTCACAACCTTCGGGTTGAACTGCACGATCTCGATCCCGGCGCCACCACCCGTGACGCTTTGAGAGCCGAAGATGCGGTGGAGTCGGACCACGCCGAACCCCGAGACAGTGAGCACCACGATCAACACCAGAGGTATCCACGCGCGTTTGGCAATCCTGGTAACTGGAATCGCTCTCACCTGGTCTCCTCCCGCTCACCGATCCACGATCGTCCGCCCGGCCTCGGCGCGAGGTTCGGCCTGAGAGCGTCCATGGCGCCGACCGGAATGCTGTCGGAAACGCTCGCTTCTGTTGTCACCGATGTCAACAGAACCTTCGCATGGCTAAGTATCGTAGACCCTAGAGCACGGCAGCGTTCATCTTGGTCGGTCGATGGGCCGAGCGGCATAGTCTTACAATGCCGCGCGGCCGGTGATCGGTGACAGGTCGGCCAGTGTCACGATCCCGGGTTCGGCCGCGACGACCGCGGGGACGGCGTTGGTGACCGGCATCGCGGTGTAGATCATGCCCAGACCCATGAATCCTGGTTCGGTCCAATCCTTCGGCGGCAAGCAGTGAATGACGGCGCGCATATTGGGTAGGCCGAACACTTGGATGACGTGGCCGTGCTCGAGCGGTTTCGGCGGTGTCACGTGATCGCCCATGACCCAGTTGAATCCGACGCTGACCACATTACGATCACCGACCCAGCCGCGGTGGTAGCCGTAGACGCTGCCGACGGTTCCGGCCGGGATCTTCATGAAGCCCAGGTCGGTGTCGGCGGTGGCCCCGGTGAAGGTGACGTCGAAGGTGATCCTGTCCAGCGCTGCCCCGATTGCGTCGGCCATCATGGCCGCCGACTCTGCGAAGACTTCGCTTTCCCGCCGTACGCTTTCGGCCAATCCAGGGGTGTCGGGGTCTTGTGAAAAACCCATCGCCGTCTGGGTGGCCGCCGATTCGTAGGTCGAGCAGTCGACTGATTCAGTAATGCGGATCTCGTCGACACGCTCGCAGGCGGCACTGAGCACCATGCCGACCATGTTCGTCATCCCGGGGTGCGCACCGCTGCCGAAGATCGTGGATTGCCCTGTCTCGCAAGCGGCGAGGATCCGTTGCCGGTCTTGCGCGGTTTGCTTGCCGCCGGTGATCCAGGCTGCGCTGGAGCACACGTTCACTCCCGACTCCAGCAATCGCACCAGCTCGTCGATATTGGGCCACAATGGGTTATAGCAGCAGGCGTCGGCGCCCAACGCGAGCAGCGCGTCGATATCGTTGGTCGCCTTCACCCCCGTCGGCTCCGGCCAGCCGCACAGCTCTGCGGCGTCCACGCCGACCTTGTCGGGCCCATGTGCGAACACGCCGACGAGCTCCATATCCGGCCGTCCGATGATCGCGTGCAGCGATCGCCGTCCGATGTTGCCGGTCGTCCACTGGATCACCCGAAGCGGCCGGTCAGCGGATGCGGTCATGGCATACTCCCTCGCGGTCGGATGAAGCGACATTAGCTGGCACTGCTTGGTCTTAGTCGGCGACGTTGAACGCCGAGACCACCTTGGTGGACCGGACCCGCACCACCAGCTCGCCGGGAACGGCGTTGCGGCGGCCGAACTCCTCGGCGCGGTGGATCCGCGGAGCCGGAGGCACCCGCATTTGCGTGAGTTCCAGTGCCAGCAGCTCATTTTCGACCTCGGCGACCCGCGCCTCGAACAGCGGATTGTCGAGCATGCCGGTCTCGGCCCCGCGCTGTTTCACTTCCGCGAGGCGGACCTTGGTTCGCCCCACCCCGGCGATGCCGGTGCGCTCGTTGCCGAGCAGGAATTTCGCGTAGGTCCAGCCCTGGTTTTCTTCTCCGGCAAGCTGGTCGGCGGGTACCCGGACAACGGAGAAGAACACCTCGTTGACCTCGTGGCCGCCGTCCATCAGCTTGATCGGCCGCAGCGTGATACCCGGTGTCGCCATATCGATCAGCAGAAACGAGATACCGGCCTGCCGTTTGGGCGCCTGTGAGTCGGTGCGGACCAGGCAGAAGATCCAATCCGCATACTGGCCCAATGTCGTCCATGTCTTCTGCCCGTTGACGACACACCTGTCGCCGTCCCGCACCGCGGTCGTGCGCAGCGACGCGCGTTCGGAGCCGGCGTCGGGCCCGGAGAACCCCTGACACCACCAGATGTCGAGGCTCGCCGTCGGCGGCAGGAAGCGCTGCTTGATTTCCAGCGAACCGAATTCGGCGATCACCGGACCTCCGCTTGATGGGAAGCGACGGGCTTGCTTCGCACAGTAGGCGCTTGCCCCTGGGCTGTTCGCGCCGGTACGGTCGGGCGGCTACGAGTTTTGCGCGGTGCCCGGCGATCGGCCCTCCGGGCAGCGGACGAAGTCCTCGGCAGCGGGGTTGATGGCGGTCCAGGCAACGCCGACCGAGCCGGTCAGGAGGCTGTGCACAGCTTCGGATTAGTCCACAGCCCGACGCTCGCGCGCTGTTCGACGCGGTCGTTCTGGCGGTCGCCACACCTACGGTTTGGCCCATGCGAACAGAGCTGCCTGCCGAGCGGCTACACCGCCGGCTCGGCGCCCACCCGGATACCGACGCGCGTGCCGACGCCGATACGGCTGACGAGACCGATCAGGACGACGACCCCAACTCGTTGCTGCCGCGCTGGCTTCCCGAGGCGCACCCAAGTGCGGGCTGGCTCGCCAAAGTCCGCGCCGATCCGGGTCGCGCCGGTGCTATCGCACTGGCGGTGGTGGCGGCCATCGCGGTGCTGGTCACGGTGTTCACTTTGGTGCGCGACCGGCCCGCACCAGTCGCATCGGCCAAACTCCCTCCGGTAGAAATGGTTTCGTCGACAAGTCGTGGTCCTAGTGCGAGCCCATCAGCCAGGCCTGACCAACCGGTGGTGGTCAGCGTGGTGGGCCTGGTGCACACCCCTGGACTGGTCACGTTGGCGCCCGGCGCCCGGGTCGCCGATGCGCTGAAGGCCGCCGGCGGTGCGATGGACGGTGCGGACACCATCGGGCTGAACATGGCCCGCCCGCTTGGCGACGGTGAGCAGATCGTGGTCGGACTCGCCCCTCCCTCGGGGCAGCCGACCGTGCTCGGTAGTTCGGTGAGCGCAGGGTCGGCCACCGCGAACGCGCCCCGCACGCCCTCCGGACCGGCGAAGCCGAAACCCGGTGAGGTGATCGACCTCAACACCGCGACCGTGCAGCAGTTGGACACCCTGCCCGGTATCGGACCGGTCACTGCCGCCGCGATCGTGGCATGGCGGGAAGCCAACGGCAAGTTCACCAGCGTTGATCAGCTCGCCGACGTGGACGGCATCGGTCCGGGGCGCCTGGAAAAGCTGCGTCCCCACGTCCGTGTGTGAAACCTGTGAACCATCGCGCTGGCGGCGATCTGGCATCGGCGCGGCTGGACGTGCGCCTAGTCCCGGCCGCACTGACCAGCTGGACAGTCACTGCGGCCGGGATCGTATGGCCGGTGGGCCGTGTGGTTGCCGCGCTGTGCGTTGTGCTGGCCGCCGCCGCGGGGATGCTGCTGTGGCGCGCGGAACGATGGACTCCGCGGATACGGGCAGTCAGCGTGGGGCTGATGGCGATCGGTGTCGTGGGTGCCGGCTTTGGGTTCGCGATCGCGCTTCGCGCCGACGCGGCCCGCCACCACCCGATCACCGCAGCGTTCGGAACTGCCGCGCGAGTGACGGTCACTCCCACCGAAAGCGCTCTCTCGGTGGGCGGCAGCCGGATAATGTTCCGCGCAACGCTGCAGCGCCTGGGCGCGCACGAGATATCCGGTCGGGTAGTGGTTTTCGCGCGGGCGCTGGAATTCAGCAAGGTCATGGTGGGGCAGCCGATGGAGTTCGGTGCGCGGATCACCCGTCCGACCCGCCATGACCTGACGATCGCGGTGCTCAACGCGACGGGTGAGACGACAGTCGGCCGCGCCGGTCCGGTGTCGCGGGCCGCGCATGCGGTCCGCGAGCGGTTCGCAACTGCCGCTCGGGAGGTGTTGCCCGCGCAGCAGGCCGCGATGCTGCCCGCCCTGGTCCTCGGTGACACCTCGACGGTCACTGCCGTGACAAGCCGCGAATTCCGTGCGGCAGGCTTGACGCACTTGACGGCGGTATCCGGGGCCAATGTCACGATCGTGTGTGGGGCGGTGCTATTTTCGGCACGGCTGGTGGGGCCGCGTGCGGCCGTGGCGCTGGCCGCAGTGGCACTGGTGGTTTTTGTCGTCATCGTGCAGCCGACGGCAAGCGTGTTGCGGGCCGCCGTCATGGGTGCCATTGCGCTGCTGGGCGTGTTGTCGTCGCGTCGGCGGCAGGCGATTCCGGCGCTGGCCGCCACGGTGTTGGTGTTGATGGCAGTCGCTCCCCAGCTGGCCGTCGACGTGGGCTTCGCGTTGTCCGTGGTGGCCACCGCCGCGCTGGTCGTCATCGCGCCGGTCTGGTCACGGCGCATGGTGGCGCACGGCTGGCCCAAGCCGCTGGCGGATGCGCTCGCTATCGCATGGGCGGCGCAAGTGGTGACTGCTCCGCTGGTGGCCGGTATCTCGGGCCGGGTCAGCCTGGTGGCCGCCGCCGCCAATATGGCGGTGGCAGCGATGATCGCACCGATCACCGTGCTGGGCAGCGCAGCGGCCGCGCTGTGCGTGTTGTGGCCCGCCGGCGCGCACCTGCTGATCCGTTTCACCGGGCCCGAACTGTGGTGGGTGCTAAGCGCCGCGCACTGGTCGGCCGGTGCGCCCGCGGCGACCGTGCCCGTTCCTGCTGGTCTGCCCGGTGTCGTGGTGGTCGGCGCCGCCGCAGTGCTGATCGTGGTGCTGTGGCGTTGGCGGTGGTTCCGGGCGGTGATGGCAATCGCCATGGTTTGCTTGCTGTCCTGGTCGCTGTCCGGACTGCTGGCCGGCCAGGGCGCAGCGGTGTCGGCCGCTCGTGACACGATCGTGGGGTGAGCCCGCAGGTTTCGCCGTTGCACTTGGTCCTGGGAGACGAGGAACTGCTGGTTGAGCGCGCCCTAGCGGAGGTGCTGCGCTCGGCGCGGCAGCTGGCAGGCACTGACGATGTCCCGGTCAGCCGGGTGCGGGCCGGCGAGGTCGACACCTATGAGCTAGCTGAACTGCTGAGCCCGTCACTGTTTGCCGACGAGCGGGTTGTCGTGCTCGAAGCTGCCGGTGAGGCGGGCAAGGAAGCGGTGGCGTTGATCGCCTCGGCCGCTGCGGACATCCCGCCGGGCACCATACTCGTGGTGGTGCACTCGGGCATCGGCCGAGCCAAAGCGCTGGCCAACGAGCTGCGTGCGCTTGGCGCTCAAGTGCATCCATGTGAGCGGATCACCAAAGTCAGTGAACGCGCCGACTTCGTCCGCGCGGAGTTTCGGTCGCTGGGAGTCCAGGTCGATCAGGACACGGTGACCGCCCTGCTCGACGCGGTAGGTTCCGACATACGCGAACTCGCCTCAGCCTGTTCACAATTGGTCGCCGATACCGGTGGCCACGTCGATGCGACAGCCGTGCGTCGGTATCACAGCGGCAAGGCAGAGGTCAAGGGCTTCGACATCGCCGACAAGGCCGTGGTCGGCGACGTCGAAGGAGCCGCCGAGGCGCTGCGGTGGGCGATGATGCGCGGCGAGCCACGCGTCGTCTTGGCCGACGCGCTGGCCGAAGCGGTGCACACCATCGGCCGGGTGGGGCCGCTGTCCGGCGACCCCTACCGTCTGGCGGCCGAACTGGGGATGCCGCCCTGGCGGGTGCAGAAAGCCCAGAAACAGGCCAGGCGCTGGTCGCGGGATACAGTGGCGACCGCGATGAGACTGGTGGCCACGCTAAACGCCGATGTCAAGGGTGCCGCTGCGGACGCCGACTACGCGCTGGAGGCCGCGGTCAGGAAAGTCGCCGAGCTGGTGGCCAGGGCGCGGTGACGATGCGGGCCGGGACGGCCCGAGGAGGAGCCGCGCAGTTGGATCAGCGCCGGTCGGTAGGCCGGGATTAATGCTCAGAGCTGGTTGAATGCCCGCGCCAACGCCGACTTCTTATTGGCGGCCTGGTTCTTGTGGATCACACCCTTGCTGGCCGCCTTGTCCAGCTTGCGGCCGGTAGCCACCAGCAACTCCGCGGCCTTTTCCTTCTCGCCGGCCTCGGTTGCCGCACGGAACTTGCGGATAGCTGTGCGAAGTGACGACTTGACCGACTTGTTGCGCAGTCGGGCGCGCTCGTTAGTACAGTTGCGCTTGATCTGCGACTTGATATTGGCCACGCGTTAGTTCCTTTGTCGATCCAGGCTTTCGCTTTTGGCGGTGTCCACGGCCGTCCGCTGGTTTCGCGGCGTCCGAACCGGGCAGCGATTGCCAGGTTAGCAGTCGGTAACGTTTTGTCCCAAAGTGGACTCCGCTGGCCTGCGGATATGACACTCGTGAGGGAGCATGTGACAGTGGGCCTTCGAACGCTATCCATCGAGACCAGGCGGCAGCCGCGTAGCGAGTCGCGGCCGCCATTCCGCTATGCGCGCATCTTCGACGGCTACAACAAGCCGGGTCCTTATGCGGCGGCGTTCGATGAGATGTTCGACAGCCGCGGCAATGTTCGGGCCCCGTACAAAGGCATCTACGCCGAGCTTGCTCCCTCGGACGCGTCCGAACTCGAGGCGCGGGCGGAGGCGCTGGGCCGGGCGTTCATCGACCAGGGGATTACGTTTTCGCTCTCCGGCCAGGAACGGCCGTTTCCGCTCGACCTGGTACCGCGGGTCATCTCGGCCGCCGAGTGGAGCCGGCTGGAGCGCGGCATCACCCAGCGCGTCAAGGCCCTCGAGATGTACCTCGACGACGTCTATGGCGACCAGGAGATCCTTGGCGACGGCGTGATCCCGCGTCGCTTGGTGAGCTCTTGCGAGCACTTCTACCGCCAGGCCGCCGGCATTGTCCCGCCCAACGGAGTGCGGATCCATGTCGCGGGCATCGACGTGATCCGCGACGACCGGGGCAACTTCCGGGTTCTCGAGGACAACCTGCGCTCGCCGTCGGGGGTCTCGTATGTGATGGAGAACCGGCGCACCATGGCGCGGGTCTTCCCGAACCTGTTCGCCACCCACCGGGTGCGCGCGGTCGACGACTACTCAGCGCACCTGCTGCGGGCGCTGCGCAACTCGGCGGCCACCAACGAGGCCGACCCGATGGTCGTGGTGCTCACCCCTGGGGTGGCCAATTCGGCGTACTTCGAGCATTCGCTGCTGGCCCGCCAGATGGGTGTCGAGCTCGTCGAAGGCCGCGACCTGTTCTGCCGCGACAACCAGGTTTACATGCGCACCACCGAGGGGGAGCGTCAGGTCGACGTCATCTACCGACGCATCGATGACGCCTTTCTCGACCCGATGCAGTTCCGGGCGGACTCGGTGGTTGGGGTGGCCGGCCTGGTCAACGCTGCCCGAGCGGGCAACGTCGTCATCTCCAGCGCGGTCGGCAACGGAGTCGGCGACGACAAACTCGTCTACACCTACGTGCCGACCATCATCGAGTACTACCTGGGCGAGAAACCGCTGCTGGCCAACGTGGAGACGTTGCGGTGCTGGCTGGACGACGAACGCGAAGAGGTACTCGATCGCATCCGTGACCTTGTCGTCAAGCCGGTAGAAGGGTCCGGCGGGTACGGCATCGTGTTCGGCCCGGAAGCGTCGGAAAAAGAACTCGCCGCCATCCGCAAAAAGATCTGCGACGCTCCCCGGCGGTGGATCGCACAACCGATGATGGAACTGTCGACCGTTCCGACCCAGGTCGGGACGACGCTGGCGCCCCGCTACGTCGATCTGCGGCCGTTCGCGGTCAACGACGGCGAGCAGGTATGGGTGCTGCCGGGCGGCTTGACCCGGGTGGCGCTGGCTGAGGGATCGCGGGTGGTCAACTCCAGCCAGGGCGGCGGCTCGAAGGACACCTGGGTGCTGGCGCCGCGCACCTCGGTGGCCAACCGAGAGCTGGGGGCCGCCGAGATCGTGCGTTCGCTGCCTAAACCAGTGGCGGGCGCCGAATCGGGGGTCAACGGTTCCGCGCTGCAACGACAGCAGCAGGATCAGCAACAGCAATAGGCGGTGATGCACTGATGCTCGCCCGGAACGCCGAGGCGCTCTATTGGATCGGTCGCTACGTCGAGCGCGCCGACGACACCGCGCGCATTCTCGACGTCGGCGTGCACCAACTGCTCGAAGACTCCAGCGTGGACCCGGACTACGCCTCCCGGGTATTGCTGCACGTGCTGGGTATCGAGCCGCCGAATACCGAGTTGGACGTCTGGTCGTTGACCGATCTGGTGGCCTTCAGCCGTGGTACGCAGGGCGGCTGCTCCATCGTCGACGCGATCTCGGCCGCACGTGAAAACGCGAGGTCGGCGCGGGAAGTGACTTCCACCGAGATCTGGGAGTGCCTCAACACCACGTACAACGCTCTTGCCGAACGCGAACGCGCCGCCAAACGCTTTGGGCCGCATGGATTTCTGGCATTCATCGAAGGTCGCGCGGCGATGTTTGCCGGCCTGGCAGACTCGACGCTGTCTCGTGACGACGGCTACCGCTTCATGATGGTGGGCCGCGCGATCGAGCGGGTCGATATGACGGTGCGTCTGTTGTTGTCGAGGGTTGGCGACAGTGCGTCATCGCCGGCCTGGGTGACGGTGCTGCGCTCCGCCGGAGCGCACGACACCTACCTGCGCACCTATCGCGGTGTGCTGGACGCCAATCGGGTGGTCGAGTTCATGCTGCTCGACCGGCTGTTCCCGCGCTCGATCTTCTACTCGCTGAAGGTGGCCGAGCATAACCTCGACGAGCTGCAGCACCATCCGCACAGCCGGGTCGGGGCCACCGCGGAAGCCCAGCGGCTGCTCGGCCGGGCCCGCAGTGAACTGGAATTCCTGCAGCCGGGCGCGCTGCTCGAGTCGCTGGAGATCCGGCTGGCGAGTTTGCAGAGGACCTGCCGCGATGTCGGAGAAGCCTTGGCGCTGCAGTACTTCCACGCCGCACCGTGGGTCGCGTGGTCGGGCGCCGGCAAGAATGGTGCGTCGGCTGTCAACCAGTGGAAGACCTGATGTGGCGGATGCGGGTGGTGCATTCCACCGGATACGCCTACAAGTCGCCGGTGACGGCTTCCTTCAACGAAGCCCGGCTGACCCCGCGATCGGATTCCCGGCAAAACGTCATCCTCAACCGCGTCGAAACCGTTCCGGCTACCCGGTCGTACCGCTACGTCGATTACTGGGGCACCGCGGTGATGGCGTTCGACCTGCACGCTCCGCACACCCAACTGGAGGTGACGTCCTCGTCGGTAGTCGAGACCGACCGGCCGGAACCGCCAGCAGCGAAGGTCACCTGGACCGACCTGCAAGCCGAGGCGGTGATCGATCGCTTCGCCGAAGTGCTCAGCCCAACGGGGTACGCCCCGGCGAGCGGACGCGTCGACGCCGTCGGTAGGCGGATCGCCAGATACCACGAGCCCGCCGAAGCCGTCGCCGCCGCCGCACAGTGGGTACGCAGCGAACTGGAGTATGTTGCGGGCACTACGGGTGTGCACTCCTCAGGACTGGACGCGCTGCGCGAAGGCAAAGGCGTCTGCCAGGACTTCGCCCACCTGTCACTGATTATATTGCGCAGCATGGGAATTCCCGGACGGTACGTGTCGGGGTACCTACACCCCAAGCGCGACGCAGTAATCGGGAAAACCGTCGACGGTCAGACCCACGCGTGGATTCAGGCGTGGACCGGCAGTTGGTGGGACTACGACCCCACCAATGACACCGAGATCAACGAACGGTACATCAGCGTGGGCACGGGTCGCGACTACGCCGACGTACCCCCGCTGAAAGGGATCTACTCCGGGGAAGGGTCAACCGACCTCGACGTGGTCGTGGAGATCACCCGGCTGGCTTAGCCCTAGCCGCCTGGGAAAGCGTGCGGTAGCCGGGGTGGACATGCGGCGTCAGGCCCTGCTGGGTCGCTACGGCGGCAAGGAGGTCGCGCAGTGTACTGCGTTGCTCGGGGTCTAGGCCCGCGGTGAGCCGGCGCTCATGCTGGCGGGCAAGCTCGGAGATCTTGCGCATCAGCTTTGTCCCGGCCGCGGTGAGATAGAGGGCGTGCAGTCGGCGATCATCGGGGTTGCGGCGCCGCTCGACATAGCCGCGTTCCTCGAGCTCGTCGACATAGACGACGACGCGGCTGGGCAACATGCCTAATTGGGCGCTGAGGGCTTGCTGGCTGCGGCCGGACTCCGCGGCGATGGCACGCAGGATTCCCGCGTGGGGCGGGGTCAGCTCGAGGGTCGCCATCTGTTCGGCGAACAGCGTCGTGGCATGATGGCCGAGCTGAGCCAACAGAAAGGCCACGCCGTCGCTGTGCTCGGTAGTCGACGCTGATGACACCTTCACATCATAGCTTCAGCGAATGATTCGGGTAATGAATCGCCTGGCCCTTGCCATGGTCTGGATCCGGGGATATCGTTCATCGTATGAATGATTCACCAGACGATAGAAATGGTTCAACGCACCGCGGGCAGGGTGGACCGCCGCTGGTGCTGCTCGCTGTGGTCTGTCTTGGGCTGCTGTTCGGTGGCCTGACGATCGGGGTCGCGCTGGGCGGTGTGCCGCCGCTGCCCTATGGCCCGGTTGCCGCGGTGCAGAAGTACGTCCGCGCCGAGCCGGTGGCGGTGCAGGTCATCGCCGTCGGGGTGTTCGCGGCGTCGGTGCCGTTGGCGATCTACGGAGCGACGGCCAGCACCCGGTTGCGGCAGCTGGGTGTGACCGCGCCCGGGGCGACGATCGCGCTGGTAGGCGGCACCTTGGCGGCCGGCGCGTTGGGTCTGACCGGGTTGTTGGGCTGGACCCTGTCGCGCCCGGAAGTCAGCGCCGACACCGCGCTGGTTCGGGCGCTCTACTTCCTGGTCTTTCTTATCGGCGGCCCAGCGCACATCGTCGCACTCGGCCTGCTCGTCGCCGGAATGGCGGTGCCCGGTCTCATCCTCGGGCTGATGCCCAAACCGGTGGCCTGGATCGGGCTCGCCATCGCTGCCCTTGCCGAATTGACGACACTGGTGCTGGTCTGGACGGGACTGGGAGTGATCTTGCCGCTTGCCCGGCTCTCGGCGTTGGTGTGGTTGGTGGTGGCCGGCGCGCTATTGCCGCTGCGACGCACAGACATTCGGAACGCGCGCGGACGACACGACCACCAAGTCGCGGCGCGATGACCGTCACGCCCTTGGCTGGATCTCCACCCGGTGTAAGTCGTTGCCGAGCTCGATCGGCCCGTCGAACTCGGCGGTGGCGCGGTCAGGTCGGCGTGGTGGGCGACCCGGCAGCCGATGTCGTGGCCAAACGCCTCCAGCGTCGCCTCGACCACCTCGGCGGTGCCCGGCGGGTCCAATGATCGGCAGCGGAGTGGGATCGCCCACGAAGGTAGTGACCCACCGCGTGATGAGCATGTCGCCAAGATCGGCGATGTGGTCGCTGTGCAGGTGGGTGAGCAGCAGCGCCGATAGCCCGTTGGCGCCCACCCCGATCGCCGCCGCGCGCTGCAGCACCCCGCGCCCGCAATCCACCAGGAACACCTGAGCGCCGGCTCGCACCAGGGTCGACGGCCCGGCGCGGTTCGGGTCGGGAATCGGACTTCCGGTGCCGAGCAGGACGATCTCGA
>DASPOT010000169.1:0-3042 GCA_035625875.1 Mycobacterium sp.
CTGATATTCAAGCCCCACGGCAGCGCCAGCGAGATCGGCACGCTTTTCAGCCGCAGCATCCGGTCGAGCCTCAGCAGGCTGGCCAGCCACTGGAAACGTCCGAGGAACAACGCCGTCTCCTGGCCGCCGACGGCGGCCACCAGCACGATCGGCACGGCGGTCTCGCGGGCGAGCCGCACGAAGCCTTTGCGGCTACCGAGGTCGACGACGTGCCGTTGCCACGACGGGCGGAAAACCTCGTAGTCGCCGCCCGGATACACCAACACGGCGGCGCCGGACTCCAGTGCCAGCCGGGCATTTTCCTGGCTGGCTGCCACGGCGCCGAACTTGCGTAGCCAGCGCAGCGGCGGATAGACGGTGACTAGGTTGTGCGCGAGTTGGTAAAACGGCCGCTCCACCCCGAAATACGAGCAGAACGCCAACCCGAAGACGAAGGTGTCCGGCGACACGTTGCCACCGCTGTGGTTGCCGACCAGCAGCACCGGCCCTTCGGGCGGTATGCGGTCAAGCCGTCGAACATCGGCCCGGAAATACAGCGACACCAGCAGCCAGTAACCGGGCATTTGGTCGCGGATGTAGTCCGGGTCGCGCTGGTCCAGGTCCGCCCGCGGCACTCGGGCGATGATCTGCTGTCTGGCCCATTCGAGGGCATCCCCAACGGAGACCATGACTCCAGCCTGGCACAGGTGAGCCGAGTGGTGGGCGGAGTCCGACATCGCCGCGACAAAGGCCCTGAGCTACCGACCCGAAGGTGACCCAGGGCGACAAGTAGCGATAGACCTGGCGACTCGATAGCGAGGTGTGCGACCTGGCCCGGAGGAGTGGTCCTCCTGGTTCAGTGCGGCGTGGCCCGCAGGTAGGCCGTAGACGGTTTCGCGGCTGACGCCGAATTCCTTGGCCGGCAAGGCTTTTGGTTCGCCAGCGGCGCGGTCGACGAGGTGAAGGATTTTGTCCTCGGAAAGGGATTTCTTCCGGCCTTTGTAGGCGCCGCGCCCCCACCACGCCGCCAGTTACTCGGGCCTTACATGTCGCCCTGGGACAGCTTCAGTAGCCCTGGGCCACCTTGATGGGGTTTTCAATTAATTCGCCGGCGGAGCCATGACTTTCCGCTCTTTGAAGCGCCGCGAATCGCAATGTGATTATTCCGCTCCAGATACGCAGCGATTTTCGAGTCGAGGTCGCCACGATCGACGTAGGAGTCCGGGAGAATCTTGGTGGAGACCCCGAACACCTCTGTGGCCAACTTGGTCGACATCAGGTTGAACCTATCCTCAAGTCGTGTCGCGACCGGCCATCTTCTCGCGCACCTCGGCCCGCACATCGGCCTCCGAGAGTTCGACGCCGGTCATTTTCTTGTATTGCTCGATCACCGACGCGACGGCTTCGTCCTCGATTAGGCCGTCGGGAATCTCGATGGTGCGATCGAACTGTTCCTTGACCTGGCGACGAATTTCGTCTTGAAGTTCGCCGTCGAACTCCGCCGTTCGGTCGGTCTCCTTTCGGACGGTGGGTTGCGAACAGCTGGTCGGCTGTCCTAACGGTGTCCTAAGACAGTCAATCACCCGCAAATACCCTCTGGACACGTCTCCACGCAAACCGCCTGGCAAAGTCGACGATTCGACACGGGCTAGACGCCTGAACACAGGCCAGCACACCCCGGTCCATCATGGCAGTGTGGGGGTCAGGGGTTCGAGTCCCCTTAGCCCCCGAGCAGCTTTGGCAGGGAATCGAACTCGGTTTTCCTCGCAGGCGTCCCGAAAACCTTCCAATACGAGACGATCCCGCGCGCTATGCCAAGTACGCCGCCAGGTGGAAAAAACCGCCGGTGAGGCGGAGGTGTAGCCGGCACCGGCATCGGCTGGGACGTTATTAACGCCTGAACCCTCGGCTTGGCGGGCCACTAGCTAGCTCGTTGTTATTGCTTGCAAGAGTTCAGCTCCTGAGCTGACGACGACCATCCCAACGTCGGCAACCAGATCTGGCGGAAGATCATCGGCCATAGCGGCGTCAGTGATCGCAACGGGACAGCCGACGGGCATGATCGCGAACCGCCCAGCGCGTGCGGCAGCAACTATCACGTCCCAGGCCACCCGGCCACCGACATTGGTGACCATGAATCCGGCCCCGAAATCGATGTCCCCGGTTTCCTGATCTTTGCGCGCGTAGAATTCGGCACTCCCGTCACTGAACACAAGAGCTTGGCGCCCAACAAGGTGGGGCGCAAGCACCGCCCTAACCGCGACCCCGTCGCCCTCCGCCCAATCACCGTTCTGAAAACCCTGGACAAATACGTCGAAACTCACACTTCACAAGCCTATGGGCCTACGACCTGTCCCGTAATCGGGACAGGTCGTAGGGCGAGCCAGTCTTGCGAGAGGCGCGCTAATGCTAAATCTGCAAACAGACGCCCTGGGTCAGGTGATGGCGTCGACGGCGCTTGAGACCCTTGATTGGAGGTCGGGCGCCAGCGGGATGTAGCCGTTTTTGTCGAGGTCGACCTGGCCGGGGCCAAGGGTCGCCTGCAGGAACGCCTTGACGGCCTTGCCGACGTCGGGGCTGGGGTATTTGGAGCAGACGATCTCGTAGCTGGCAAAGACGACCGGGTAGACATCGGCTTGGATGGGGTTGTAGAACGCCGAGAGGTCGAGCAGGAGGTCGTTGCCTTGGCCGGTGACTTTAACGCCGGTGACGGTTTTAGCGACCGAGTTGGTGCCGATGCGTACCGGGCGTAACGACTTGCGGCTTGCCGGGGTTTTGATCTCGGCGGCGAAAAGCCCCTGCTGGATCGCGAATGACAATTCGTTGTAGCTGATCGCGCCCTCGGTGTTCTTCACGGCCGCCGAGGTGCCTTCGTTGCCTCGGGCACCGGTGCCGACGCCGCCGTTGAACGTCATACCCGCGCCCTTATTCCAGGCCCCGCCCGATGCGGCCTGCAGGTAGGCCTGGAAGTTGTCAGTAGTGCCGGAGGCGTCGCTGCGGTAGATGACGTGGATGTCCTCGGATGGCATGGATGCGTTGAGCGCGGTGATGGCCGGGTCGTCC
>DASPOT010000170.1:0-34150 GCA_035625875.1 Mycobacterium sp.
GCGTCTACGAGCACGACATCGCCGAGATCTGCGCGGCCGTGCACGACGCCGGCGGTCAGGTGTACGTCGACGGCGCCAACCTCAACGCGCTGGTCGGCCTGGCCCGGCCAGGGAAGTTCGGCGGCGACGTCAGCCACCTGAACCTGCACAAGACGTTCTGCATCCCGCACGGCGGCGGCGGCCCCGGCGTCGGGCCGGTGGCGGTGCGCTCGCATTTGGCGCCGTTCCTACCGGGTCACCCGTTTGCCCCCGAGCTGCCCCAGGGTGATCCGGTGTCGTCGGCGCCCTACGGGTCGGCCTCGATTCTGCCGATCAGCTGGGCCTATATCAGGATGATGGGTGCCGACGGCCTGCGGGCGGCATCACTGACCGCGATCGCCTCGGCCAACTACATCGCCCGACGCCTCGATGAGTACTTCCCGGTGCTGTACACCGGCGAGAACGGCATGGTCGCCCACGAGTGCATCCTGGATCTGCGACCGATCACCAAGTCCACCGGCGTGACCGTCGACGATGTCGCGAAACGCTTGGCGGACTATGGTTTTCACGCGCCCACGATGAGCTTCCCGGTGGCCGGCACGCTAATGGTGGAGCCCACCGAGAGTGAGAGCCTGGCCGAAGTGGACGCCTTCTGCGAGGCCATGATCGCCATCCGCGCCGAGATCGACAAAGTGGCGGCCGGGCTGTGGTCTGTTGAAGACAATCCGCTGCGGGGTGCACCACACACCGCCGAGTGCCTGCTGGTGTCCGACTGGGACCACCCGTACAGCCGCGAAGAGGCCGCCTACCCGCTAGGCAAGGCTTTCCGGCCGAAGGTATGGCCACCGGTGCGTCGCATCGACAGCGCCTACGGTGACCGCAACCTGGTCTGCGCGTGCCCGCCGGTGGAGGCGTTCGCCTGACCCCGCAGGCACGGTGACCATCCGGCCCGCACCGGACACCACGACGTATCTGAGCGCGTGCCCTGGTGTCGGCCGCGGTCAGCGACCGCGTTCCGTGGCCACGCTGCGCCAGCGGTACGCGCCTCGCCCGCGGAGAGCTCGGGGGCCGCCGGTTCAGCCGAACCGTTCGATGATCGCTGCCGCGATCCGGTCGGGCGCATCCTCCTGGATGAAATGCCTGGCGTTTGGCAGCTCGACGAGGACCTGATCTGGGAAGGCCGTGCGCATCCGCGGAATCATCGGGCCCGGCCTAAATGCCAGGTCCTTCATGCCCCAGACCAGCAAAGCGGGCTTGGCGCCCAGCGTGGCTGGCACGTCCCGCGAGAGCCGTTCCAGCAGCGGCCGCGCCGCCAGGATCTCCTTGGGCATGCGCGCGACGCCCACCCGGTCCTGCGGGCTGGGCTGCACCGCCCGGTAGTGCGCCATCACCGCAGCGCTCAGCCGACGGCCGGTGCCCGCCGGAATCAGCCGCTCGACAAAGAAATTCCGTTGCAGGATGGCGTACTGCATCACGCGGCTGGACATGACGTTGCTGAAGGCCTTCATCGGTAGCGTGTCCGCCGGCCAAAACCAGGTGTTGCCCAGCACGATGCCGCGCACCCGATCCGCCCGCGCCACATCGACCGTCATGCTGATCGGCCCGCCCCAGTCCTGGCCCATCGTCAAGTAGCCGTCGAGACCGAGATGGTCGACCAGCTCGCCGATCACCCCGGCGTGCTCGTCGATCGTGTAGCCGAATCCCGCCGGACGCTCAGACAGCCCGAAACCCAGATAGTCTGGCGCGATGCAGCGGAACCGGTCGCGCAGCGCGACGATAATGTCGCGGTACAGGAAGCTCCAGGTCGGGTTGCCGTGGCACAACAGGATCGGCGGGCCGCTTCCCTCATCGACGTAGTGCACCCGGCCTCGGGTGCTGTCGAACCAGCGTGACACGAATGGGTATAGCTGTGAGTCCGGGGTGAAATCGACGCTCATAGCGCTCCTTTGATGCCGCTGCGATGGTATCCCCGAAGTGTGATACCGCCGACTGTTCGCGACTGGCGCGACGGTGGCCGCTGGTTGCCGACCCAAGCGGGACGGGTGTTTGTTCGCTCGGGAGCGGATGAACCGCCGACAGTGCTGCTGCTGCACGGTTTCCCGTCAAGTTCCTACGATTTCCGCTCGGTGATTGTTCACCTGGGTTACCGTTCCTGGCTGACGTTGGATTTCCTCGGCTTCGGGTTGTCGGACAAACCCCGACCACACCGCTACAGCCTGCTGGAGCAGGCCGACATAGTGCAGGCGGTGGTCGCCGATGAGGCCGCGGGTCCGGTGGTGCTGATCGCCCACGACATGGGCACCTCGGTGGCCACCGAACTGCTGGCCCGGGATCTCGATGGGGGTTTACCGTTCGACCTGCAGCGGGTCGTGCTGTCCAACGGCAGCGTGATCCTGGAGCGCGCCAGCCTACGACCGATCCAGAACGTGCTGCGCGGACGGCTCGGTCCGCTGGCCGCCCGGCTCGCGAATCGCCGGATGTTCACCCGCGAGTTCGCCCGGCTCTTCACAGCGGCGCATCCGCTCTCCGCGCAGGAAGCTGCCGCGCAATGGGCGTTGCTGTCCTACAACGAAGGACACCGGATCATGCATTTGTTATCGGCCTACCTCGACGAACGAGTGCGATACGCCGCGCGCTGGCACGGCGCGGTGCGGGACTGGCCCAAACCGCTCGGTTTCGTGTGGGGGCTCGATGACCCGGTGGCCACCACGAATGTGCTCGACGGGCTGCGGGAACTGCGCCCGGGCGCTGCGGTCGTCGAGCTTCCCGGGCTAGGCCACTACCCCCAAATCGAGGACCCGAAGACCTTCGCCGATGCGGCGCTGTCGCTGCTCACCGGGTAGGCGGGTCAGCTTAAGAAGCGGGTTAACGCCGTCGCCAGGTCGGGGGAGGCCGAGGTCGCCAGGTTCTGGTAGCTGCCGCTGCCGAGCCGGGCCACGGCCTCCCAGGTTGCCCGGTCGGGGTCAGCACCGAAGTCGATGATGTTGACCGCCACCGATTTGGCCGGGTCCACGCTCTGGCGGATGAAATCTTGCAGCCCCGGGCCGTCGAGGGTTTGGTCGGTGTGTGGTCCCGCGGTGATGACGAGCACCGAATTCGGTTGGCCGGGACGGAAATTGGCCAGCGCATCCTGGTAGACCAATCGCAGCGTGGTGAATGACACCGCACCGCCGGGAGTCGAATACCGGTTGTCCAGCGCGGCCGTCAGCGCCGCCGAGCGCGGCTGACCGTTGACGGGATCGGCCAGCGGGCCGATCGGCACCTCCGTTCGGCCCTCTTTGCCGTCGAACGTCCACAGCCCCATCACCGAGGTCGGCGGCAGCGCCTTGATCCGGTTGTCGAGCGCGGCGACCACGTTGGCCAGCCGGGTCTTGCCGCCCTCGTCGGTGGTCATCGACTGGTCGAGCATGATGGTGGCGGCCGGTCCGGTCGCCGGTGCGGTCAGCGCGTCGGCCAGCGTGGCGCGCATGGTGTTGTCGCCGACCGACAGCGTCGAGCCCAGCGACGCGAAACTTGTGACGTTGCTGCTCGGCGGTTTGACGCCCTGAACGCGGAAACCGGCTTTGGCCAAATCGGCCAGCTGGTCGGGCTTGTGCATGAACCGGGCGAACGCGCTGGCCGCGGTGACCTGCTCCTGCGACAGCCACGAACCGCTGAGCAGCACCGTCGGATAGTCGGCGACCGCGACCGGCCCGGGCGGCAGCCAGGAACTCAATGCGCTGGCCGCATCCGGCAGCGACTGGCCACGCTGGAACAGCTGCTGCTCGGTGATGACCACCGCGTGCACCCGCGCGGTCGCCGGGTCGCCGGGCCTCAGCAGCGTGTTCATCGCCTCGGTCAGGGAGTTGTCCGCCAGCTTGGGCTGCGCGTCCACCAGTGTGCGCACCGCGCCGGTACCCGTGGTGGCCGGGGCACCGGGTGGCGCCGATGCCGCCGCCACCGCCTCGGCGGCCAGAAACGCCGCGTCGCTGTTTCCGCTGGTCGGCACCGCCAGCCGCAGCGATCCCCAGGCCGGCAGGTTCAAACTGGCCAACCCGTCGGGTTTGTTCTGCAGGTCGGGCAGGGTCGCCCAGTTCTGGTTGGCGAGAGCGCGCTGGAGTTCGGGTCGGACCGCGAGCAGCACCGGCGACGTCACCAGCGAGCGGCTGTCACTGATGGTTTTCTGGCCCACGGCCGCGGCGAGCCGCGCCGCCGAGACCGAGCTGCCCGGAATCCAGAGCGCTGGGCGTTGGTCCAGGTCCGTTGGCCAGTTGCCGATGAAACCCTTGACGACGGCGTCAGAGCCGGCGGGTTTGACGCTCACCGACACACAGCGGTCACCAACCGGGGTTGCCGATGCGTTGTACCGGTCGGCGAATTCCTGCACACGATCGGCGATCGATGGGTCGGCGATGACAGCGACCATCTCCTTACTGCCCATACACCGCGCGGCGGCGGTATGGGAGCGGTGCGACAGCGCATCCCCGAAGAAGCGCCAGAGGATCACCGTCGCCACCACGATGACGACCGCAACGAGGGCCGCGATCACCCCGATGCTGACGCCGCGTCGCCCGCCACCGCTGCGGTGCCCGCCCCGCCACTCCTCGCCTCCGCGATGACCGCCGCCGGCCCGCGGCGGCGGAGCGGGCGGCTGCTGCACACGTCGCGGGAAATCGGGGTATTCGTCAGTGTCGCCGCCGGCGTCGGCGTCGTCGTTCGCATCGTCGTCGGCGGGGTACCGGTCTTCCTCGGGATAGCGGTCGTAATCGACACTGTCATCCCTGTCGTCCGGAAAATCGTCCGGATGGTCGCCCCCGCGGTAATCGGCATAGCCAAGGTCGTCGCCAACATGATCCGGGGCACCCCCCCGGTAGCCACCGATGTCCTCGTCCCGACCCGGATAGTCGTCGTCCAACGGTTCGCCGGCGGCATCCCCGGGCTCGGGCATGCTGTGCCTACCCATGCCGGCGCCTGCACCCTCTCCTTCGACCAATAATCGCCTGCCCCGTTGCTAGTTCGGCGCCGAGTCTAGTCATCCCGCAGTTCAACTGCGCCCCGGGCTGAGATCACGCACCGCTGCGGGCCTTAAACTCACGCCGACGTCGATGCAGGATCGGCTCGGTGTAGCCGTTGGGCTGCCGCGCACCCGACAAAATCAGCTCTTCGGCCGCGAGGAAGGCGATGCTGTCGTCGAAGTCGGGCGCCATCGGCCGGTATGCCGGATCACCGGCGTTCTGTTGGTCCACCATTGGCGCCATCCGTTCCAGGCTGGCCCGCACATCGGCCGCGGTGATGACGCCGTGCCGCAGCCAGTTCGCCAGCAACTGGCTGGAGATCCGCAGCGTGGCACGGTCCTCCATCAACGCGATGTTGTGGATATCGGGCACCTTCGAGCAGCCGACACCCTCGTCGATCCAGCGCACCACGTAGCCCAGGATCGACTGGCAGTTGTTGTCGACCTCCTCGTGGATCTCCTCGGACTCCCAGGCCAGTTCCTTGGCCAGGGGGATGGTCAGCAGCTGATCGATTGTGGTGCGTGTCTTGCCGGCCAGCTCGTTCTGCACCACGATCACGTCAACCTGGTGGTAGTGCTGCGCGTGCAGGGTGGCCGCGGTGGGCGAGGGCACCCACGCGGTGCTGGCCCCCGCGCGCGGCTGGACGATCTTCTGCTCGACCATGTCGGCCATCAGCTCAGTCGCGGTCCACATGCCCTTGCCGATTTGGGCGCGCCCGGCGAACCCGGTCGCCAGACCGATGTCGACGTTGTTGTCCTCGTACGCGAGGATCCACGGCTGGGTCTTCATGGCGCCCTTGCGCACCATCGGGCCGGCCTCCATCGAGGTGTGGATCTCGTCGCCGGTGCGGTCCAGAAAACCGGTGTTGATGAACACGATTCGGTCGGCAGCGGCCTTGATGCACGCCTTCAGGTTGACGGTGGTCCGCCGCTCCTCGTCCATGACCCCGACCTTCAGGGTCGTCTGCGGTAACCCGAGCACATCCTCGACCTGGCTGAACAACTCGGTGGTGAACGCGACCTCGTCGGGACCGTGCATCTTCGGCTTGACTATGTAGATCGAGCCCGTGCGGCTGTTCACGAGCGGCCCATTGACGTCGCTGGTTTTCAGCCCGTGGATCGCGATCAGGCCGGTGAACAGCGCGTCCATGATGCCTTCGAACACCTCATTGCCGTCGGCGTCGACGATGGCGTCATTGGTCATCAGGTGGCCCATGTTGCGGACGAACATCAGGCTGCGCCCGGGCAGGGTGAACTCGCTGCCATCGGGCGCGGTGTAGCGGCGGTCCTGGCTGAGCACCCGGGTGAAGGTGTTGCCGTCCTTGTTCACCTCGGCGGCCAGGTCGCCCTTGTTGAGGCCGAGCCAGTTGCGGTAGCCGAGCACCTTGTCGTCGGCGTCGACGGCGGCCACCGAGTCCTCGAAATCCATGATCGTGGTGACCGCCGACTCCAGGATCACGTCTTTGATGCCCGCGCGGTCGGTCTTGCCGATCGGTGACTCCGGGTCGATCAGGATGTCGATGTGCAGGCCATGGTTGACCAACAGCACCGATGTCGGCGACTCGGCCTCGCCGGTGTAGCCGGCGAACTGGCCGGGGTTGGCCAGTCCTCTGGATAAATCGTCACCGTCCAACGTAACCAGCAGTTGACCGTCATCGACCGTGAAACCGGTGGCATCGGCATACGACCCCGAGGACAGCGGAACAGAGTCGTCGAGGAACTTGCGCACACAGGCGATCACCCTGTCGCCGCGAACCTTGTTGTAGCTGGTGCCCTTCTCGGCGCCGTCGGTCTCCGGGATCACGTCGGTGCCGTACAGCGCGTCATACAAGGAGCCCCAGCGGGCGTTGGCGGCGTTCAGCGCGAATCGCGCGTTGAGCACCGGCACCACCAGCTGCGGGCCCGCTGTCGTGGTGATCTCGTCGTCGACGCCCGATGTGCTGATGGTGAAGTCTTCGGGTTCTGGTAGCAGGTAGCCGACTTCGGTGAGGAACTCGCGGTAAGCCTCCGGGTCATGGGGCGCGATCACGCGACGCCGGTGCCACTTGTCGATCTGGGCTTGCAGCTCATCGCGGCGGTTCAACAGCTCCTGGTTCTGCGGGGTCAAGTCGGTGATGACCTTGTCCACACCCGCCCAGAAGCTATCCGGGTCGATGTCGGTACCGGGCAGGGCCTCATTGTTGACGAAGTCGTAGAGCACGGTGGCGACGCGCAAGTTCCCCACCGGCACGCGATCGGTCATCAAGTTCCTCCTCACTGGCAACTAGGCCAGCCTACCGGTCAGCATGCATGACTACCGCATTTTGCAACCCGCAACAGCAGGTCACACCGGGCCAGCAGTGCCGCCCGCAGCGGCGCGGCACGGTGCGCGATCGTTTGCTGGCAACGCGCGTATTCGGCGCGTCCGACGCGGTTTTCGACGGCGATCGGAGAGTACCCGTAACCGCTGAGATCATATGGGCTGGCACGCATGTCGACTTCGCGCGCGGCCGCGGCCAATTCCAGGCAGTCCAGCAGCAGCTCGGAGTCGATCAGCGGGCTCAGCTTGTAGCACCATTTGTACAGATCCATGTTGGTGTGCAGGCAACCAGGCTGCTCCCAGTCCGGTTGGGTGGCCCGGCTGGGCATGCCGACGTTGCGCGCCGCGACCTCTGCCATGAAGGGGGCGGTGAAGAACCGGAACGCGTCGAAATGGCTGCACCGCAAAGGCATTGACTCCACGACCGCGTCGGTGGCCGACGGGGTCAGCCGCAGCGGCACGCCATCGTGGCGCACGGTGGTGCTGCGGTACACCATCGCCCACTCGTGCAGCCCGAAACAGTTCAGACGAGCCGGCCGCTGCGCGGTCGCCCGCAAAAGCCGCACCACGAATCCTATGGTGTCCAGCCGGCTGCGCAGGTAGTCGTCGCTGACGGTGACACCGTCGCGACGAGCCGTGTAGCCGTGCCGGCCACGGTAGCGGCGGACGGCGTCGTCACCGGTGAGCACCACGCCGTAGCCGGGATGCCAGCAGCGAAGCTGGCCCGGCCGCAGGCTGTAGTAGGTGAACAGGAAATCCCACACCGGGTCACCGCGGCGCGTCAGGTGCGGGCTCAAGAACCGCTCGACGCGCCCGCGGTAACGGTCGGCACGCGCCGTCCACTCCTTCGTGCCCAGCAGCTGGTACTTCGTGGCGACCCCCGCTCGATTGCCCGGCTCCTCCCCGGGCCGTTGCGGCCCGCATCGTCGCCAGGCGGGCTCGATTGCCCGGCTCCTCCCCGGGCCGTTGCGGCCCGCATCGTGGCCAGGCGGGTCAGACAAGATGCGTCCCGTCACGCACGGTGCCGACCAGGTCTTCCACCAGATCCGCCAGTGCCACCATCGCGACCACGGCGCCGTCCTTGGCGGTCACCAGCGCCAGGTGGCTGTTGGTGCGGCGCAGATGGGACAGCGCCTCCGGCAGCGGCATGGATTCGGGAACCAGCGGCAGCGGGCGCACCATCGCCCGATCGACCACCGCCTGCGGATCGTCGCCGAGCGGCAGCACATCCTTGATGTGCAGATACCCCACGAAGTTGCCGCCGACGCCGACCACCGGAAACCGCGAATAGCCGGTTTCGGCCAGTGCTTCTTCGAGCGCCCCGACCGTGGGCCCCGAGTCCGCCGCGGCCACCGGCACCGCCCGAATATCGGCGAGCGGTATGGCGACATCGGCGACCACCCGGTTGCGGATCTGCAGCGCCCGGGTGAGCCGGGTGTGCTCCTCGCGATCCAGCAGCCCTTCCGACACCGATTCGGCGATCATCTCGCTGAGCTCGACCGTGGACACTGTGACGTCGAGCTCGTCCTTGGGCTGCACCCGCAGCGCCCGCAGCGTCACACCGGTGCACCAGTTGTAGAACGCGATGAACGGGCGGGCCGCCCGCATGTAGACGAGGTAAGGCGGGATCAACAACATCGCCGCCTTCTCCGGGCCGGCGATCGCGATATTCTTCGGCACCATTTCTCCGAGCAGCACGTGCAGCGTCACCACGATGACCAGCGCGAGCACGAACGACACCGGGTGCAGCAGCGTGTCGGACATGTCGACCAGGCCGAACGGCCTCTCCATCAGATCGGCCACCGCGGGCTGGCCGATGCGGCCGAGCAGGATCGAGGACACCGTGATCCCCAACTGGGCCCCCGTGAACATCAGCGGCAGCCGCTCGCCGGCCCGCACCACGGTGACCGCGCGATGCTTTCCCTGCCCGGCCAGCGCTTCCAGCCGGTCACGGCGCGCCGAGATGAGCGAGAATTCGGCGCCCACGAAGAACGCGTTGGTGCCAATCAGCAGGATGGCCAGCAGCACGCGCAGGATGTCACCCATCAGCGGCTCGGTTCACGCTGGCCGAACTCGCCGCTCAACTGGATCAGCTCGAGCAGATCGATGCGGCGGCCGTCCATCCGGACCACGGTCGCCCGCCAACGCACCGAGCTGTCCGAAAGCCCCTCCGGGTCGAACGCGGTCAGTTCCACAGTTTCGCCAGCCAGCGGAATGTGGCCGAGCTCGTGCAGCACCAGGCCGCCGATCGTCTCGTATTCACCTTCCGGGGCGCGATAACCGGTCGCCGCGGCCACTTCGTCGATACGCAACAGGCCGGATACCTGCCAGCCGCCACCGGCGGCTACCACATCCGGGGTGGCGTCGTCGTGTTCGTCACGAACGTCGCCGACGATCTCTTCGATCAAATCCTCCACGGTGACCATGCCTGCGGTGCCGCCGTACTCGTCGACCACCAGCGCGGTCTGTAGGCCGTTGGCGCGAATCTGGGCCATCACCGCGTCGCCGTCCAACGTCGAGGGCACCACTGCGACCGGCTGGGCAACAGCTGTGAGCAGCGTGTGGGCGCGGTCGCCGGGCGCCACTTCGAACACCTGCTTGACGTGCACGATGCCGACGGTCTCATCAAGGTCGCCGTCGATGATCGGGAACCGGGAGAACCCGGTCTGGGTGGCGGTGGCAACCAGGTCGGCGACGGTGTTGTCGGTCTGCAACGCCACGATCTTCGACCGCGGCGTCATCAACTCCTCGGCCGTCAAGGTGCCGAACTGCAGCGACCGACGCACCAGCGCCGCGGTGCTGGGGTCCAGTACGCCGCTGCGTGCGGAGGCCTGCACCAGCGACAACAGTTCCTGTGGCGAGCGGGCCGAACGCAGCTCCGGGGCCGGCTCAATGCCCAGCTTGCGCAGGATGCAGTTCGCCGTTCCGTTCGTCAGCCGAATCGCCGGCGTCAGTATCCGGGAGACCAGCAGCTGTGGGCCCGCGACGGCGCGCGCGATGGGAAGCGGGCGCGCCACGGCCAGATTCTTGGGCACCAGCTCGCCGAAGACCATCGATAACGACGTGACGATCACCAATGCCACGAATGCGGTGATCCCGTCGGCCACCCCGTCGGGTATCCCCAGCGCATCCATCCCCGGGTGCGGCAGATCCCTCACCATCGGTTCGGTCAGGTAACCCGTCACCAGCGTGGTGATCGAAATCCCCAACTGGGCGCCGGACAGTTGGAACGACAGCGTGCGGTGTGCGCGCTGGATGTACCGGTCGTGGCGCGCACCGCGGCGGGCGTTGGCTTCGACGCTGCTGCGCTCCAACGTGGTCAGCGAGAACTCAGCGGCAACGAACATCGCGGTGCCAGCGGTGAGGAGCACGATGGCCAGCAGGCTGAGCACGGTGACGGTGACGTTCATCGGCGGAACCCGCCGCCGCACGGCGACGATGCGGGCCGTGCAGCGGCCCGAGGAGGAGCCGAGCAATCGAACCAGGACGGCCGCTCGGCCCGGAAGCCAACGGCCTCAACGGGTGCCTGCGGCACTTCATCCCTTTCGCTCGATGCCGCAGCCAGTGCTGCGGGATTGAAGTTCATATGGTAGCGAAAACCGTTAGCCCGTCGTTACAGCGACAGCAAGGTTTTTGTCACCAGCCGAAAGGCAGCGGATGGCCCTCGGCGAAACCCGCGGTTGACTGCACACCGACCACGGCACGCTCGTGCAGCTCCGCCAGGGTGGACGCCCCCACATAGGTGCAGGTGCTGCGCACTCCGGAGGCGATGTGGTCGATTAGGTCTTCGACACCGCCGCGGTCGGGGTCCAGTCCCATCCGCGACCTCGAGATGCCTTCCTCGAACAACGCTTTGCGAGCACCCTCGAACGTGCTGTCCGCGCCGCTGCGGGCGACCAGCGCCCGCTTGGACGCCATCCCGTAGCTCTCCTTGTACGGCTGGTCATCGCGGTCACGCATCAAGTCGCCGGGCGATTCGTAGGTGCCGGCGAACCACGAGCCGATCATCACGTTCGACGCGCCGGCCGCCAGCGCCAGCGCCACATCCCGCGGATGGCGGATCCCGCCGTCGGCCCACACATGTGCACCGAGTTCCATTGCGGCACTAGCACATTCGAGTACTGCGGAGAACTGCGGCCGACCGACGCCGGTCATCATCCGGGTGGTGCACATCGCCCCGGGGCCGACACCGACCTTGACGATGCCCGCCCCTGCGCCGATCAGGTCTCGGGTCCCCTCGGCTGAGACCACGTTGCCCGCGGCCAGCGGCACGCCTGAGGCCAGCGACGAGACCGCCTTGATCGCCTCCAGCGCCTTCACCTGATGCCCGTGTGCGGTGTCGATGACAAGCGTGTCGACGCCGGCTTCCACGAGGGCCCGGGCCTTGGCGGCCACATCGCCGGTGATGCCGACGGCCGCGCCGATGCGCAGCCGGCCCCCGGCATCGGTGGCCGGGGTGTAGATGCCGGCGCGGATCGCCCCGGTGCGGGTCAGCACGCCCGCCAGCGTGCCGTCGGCGGTCGTCAACACCGCGACGTCGATCGGGGCATGCTCGAGAAGGTCGAAGACCTTGCGTGGATCGGTGCCCACCGGGGCGGTCACGAAGTCGCTGACGGCGATATCGCGCACCCGGGTGAAGCGGTCGACGCCCATGCAGGACGCTTCGGTCACCAAACCGATCGGGCGGCCCTCGAAGACCACCACCGCGGCGCCGTGTGCGCGCTTGTGGATCAACGCCATCGCGTCGGACACCGAATCGTCGGGTGCCAGCATCACCGGGGTGTCGACGACCAGGTCGCGGCTTTTGACGAACTCCAATGTCTGTTTTACCGCGGTGATCGGAAGGTCTTGCGGCAGTATCACGATGCCGCCGCGGCGGGACACGGTTTCGGCCATCCGCCGCCCGGCTACCGCGGTCATGTTGGCGACCACGACCGGGATGGTGGCGCCGGAGCCGTCGTGGGTCGACAGGTCGACGTCGAACCGCGACGCCACCTCGGAGCGGTTGGGCATGATGAAGACGTCGTCGTAGGTCAGGTCGTATCCGGGCCGGTGCCCGTCTAAAAACCTCATCGGTATCGCAGCTCTCCCAATTCCATTGTCCTATTGTCCGGCTCCTCCTCGCGCCGCTGCGCGGCGCGCATTGTCGCCGGACGGTCTAGGCCGGTATTTCGCTGCGGTCCCCGCTCCACAGCGTGTGGAACTTGCCCGGTTCGTCGATCCGCCCGTAAGTATGCGCACCGAAGAAGTCGCGCTGGGCCTGAGTGAGCGCGGCGGGCAGCCGCTCGGTGCGTAGCGCATCGTAATACGACAGCGCCGACGAAAAGCCGGGAATCGGGATACCCAGTTGCGTCGCCGTGCATACCACGCGCCGCCAACTGTCGATCGCCGATTCCAGCGCGCTGCGGAAATACGCTGCGACGATCAGGCTGGCCAGGTTGGGTTCGGCGTCGAAGGCGTCCTTGATGCGGTTGAGAAACTTCGCCCGGATGATGCAGCCGCCGCGCCAGATGGTCGCCAGGTCACCCGGTCTGATGTCCCAGCCGTATTCAGCGCTGCCGGCCTGGATCTGGTTGAAGCCCTGCGCGTAGGCGACGATCTTGGAGGCGTACAAGGCTTGGCGGACGTTCTCAGTGAACGTGTCGGGGTCGCCGGGTCGCTCGCCGAGCCGGCCCGAGGCCAGCCCGATGGCGGGCCTGCGCTGCTCGACGGATCCCGAGAGCGCCCGGGCGAACACCGCCTCGGCGATCCCGGTCACCGGCACGCCCAGATCCAGCGCCGATTTGACGGTCCAGCGGCCGGTGCCTTTCTGTTCGGCCTCGTCGAGGATGACATCGACCAGCGGCTTGCCGGTCTTCGCGTCGGCCTGCCGCAGCACCTCCGCGGTGATCTCCACCAAGTAGCTGTCCAGATCGCCGCTGTTCCACTCGGCGAACACGTCGGCGATCTGCGGCGCGGTCAGGCCCAGCCCGTCGCGCAGCAGCTGATAGGCCTCCCCGATGAGCTGCATATCGGAGTACTCGATGCCGTTGTGCACCATCTTGACGAAATGCCCCGACCCGTCGGGGCCGATGTGGGTGCAGCAGGGCACACCGTCGACATGCGCGGAGATCTCCTCGAGCATGGGGCCCAGGGTTTTGTACGACTCGGCGGGCCCGCCCGGCATGATCGACGGCCCGTTCAGCGCGCCCTCTTCACCCCCGGAGATGCCGGCCCCGACGAAGTGCAGACCGCGGTCGGCCATCGCCTTCTCCCGCCGGATGGTGTCGGTGTAAAGCGCATTACCCCCGTCGACGATGATGTCACCCGGGTCCATGGCGTCGGCAAGCTGGTTGATGACGGCATCGGTGGGCTCACCGGCCTTGACCATGATCAGCACCCGACGCGGCTTTTGCAGCGCGGCAAGGAATTCGGAGATCGTTTCACTGCGGACGAAGTTGCCCTCGGAGCTGTGCTCGGCCAGCAGCGCATCGGTCTTGGCGACCGACCTATTGTGCAGCGCCACCGTGTAGCCGTGCCGGGCGAAGTTGCGGGCGATGTTCGAACCCATCACAGCCAGGCCGGTGACCCCGATCTGGGCGGTGGCCGCATCAACGTTCGGTTCCGACGAGCTCATATCTTCGCCTTTCGATTGTTCTCGGATGCCTCGCAAACGCTCGGAAACAATGTGGCACAGCAAGTTTCGGGTGCTCCCCAGGTGTCACTGGCTAGGCGGTGAACAGCCGTTGCAGCTCGATGAGCCACGGTACGGCCAGCGCGACGGTGGGCACGACCAGCACCGCGGCCGCCGCCAGGTATGCGGCCGCCGACAGCGCCAAGCTGTTGCCGCGCCCCGACAGCCGGCGCACCCGCAGCACGGTGCTGGGGCCGCCCGCCGCCAGCGCACCCGCCGGTGTCCGCCCGGCCGCGCATGTCACCAACGCTCGGGCCAGGGGAGCGCGCCCCGCCGCGCGCACCGCGGCGTCGTCAGCCAGCAGCTCGACGAGCAGCCGCACCGCGTCCAGCGCGCTGGCACTGCGGACCAACCGGGGAAAAGCGGCGTGCACGGCGGTGAACGCTTCCAGGACAAGGTCGTGACGGGCGCGCAGATGCGCGCGCTCGTGGCTGAGGATGGCGGTGACTTCGACGTCGGTGAGAATGCTCAGCGCTCCTTCGCTGACCACAACGCGGCTGCGCATCCCGGGCAGGCAGTAGGCAAGCGGTTGCGCCACGTGCAGGATGCGTAGATCGCGGGTCCGGGTGCAACTCGGGGCGGGCACCGCTTCGTGAGCGACACCGACGAGGTCGACGAGCATACGATGCTGGGCCCGCCGCCGCCGAGTCGCAATGGCCACCCGCAGCACGGCGACCGCCAGCCGCACGCCGATGAGCACGGTGAGCGCGAAGACACCGACATACAACGCCCACAACGGCCAGCCGAGCCGCCCGATGTCACCGACGACGCTGGCCGTGGGTCGTCCGTCGGCGCCGGGCATCAGCAACCTGCTGGCGATCGCGATGCCGGCGCTGAACGCCGAAAGCGCCGCGGCAACAGTGATGGCCTGCCACAGCACGACCGTGGCCCGCGGGGCGCGCAACGGCCACGTTGCTTGCGCCAGCAAGGCCGGTACCGGGCCGACCAGCAGCACCGCAAGGACGGTGAAGGCCAGCGCGGACACGCTGCCAGTGTCCCTCAGTGCCCAAGCCGCGCGCCAGCGGGCGGGGTTTTGCGCTGGCTGGCTTCCAGCTCGGCGAGCGCACGCCGAAGCGCTGCTGCCTCGTCCGCGCCGACACGCCCGACGAAGTGCACCAGCGCGGCCTGCCTGCTGCCGGAGTCCTCGGCTTGATCCAACGCATCGACCATGAGCCCGGCGACCAGTACGTCGCGGCTATGCACGGGCGCATAGCGGTGGGCCCGGTCGTCGCGAATCTGAGAGACCAGATTCTTCTTGGCTAATCGTTGCAGCACCGTCATCACCGTCGTGTAGGCCAGGTCGCGTCGCGCCGACAACGCTTCGTGGACCTGGCGAACGGTTTGGGGCTCCGGCGCGGACCACAAGTGATCCATCACCGCACGTTCCAAATCCCCGAGACGTGTCAGCTTGGCCATGGTTCGTTCATCTCCCTGAGCAATGACGCCAGCGTACTCCGGCTTACTACGGACTGTCGTACCGACGCGACACCAACTCCCTGGTTCGTCACTTGCTTGGCTCAAGGCTTGCAAAATTAGGGCAGCCTTGCCTATGCTACGTTGATCGAGCACGCGATGACCGCGGCGGAGTTCTGAGGGCTGCAGTGACCCCCGGTCAACTCGATCGGCGAGCCCGTGCACCAGGCACGGGCTCGCCCGTGTCGGTGGCAACAGTCCGCACATCCGCCGATGGTGTAGACACAAGGGCGTGCCGCCGCTGCCAAACCCCGTCATCCCCCCTGATTTCACCTCGCCGTTCGACAACGAGCTAGGGCTGGTGTTCACCGATCTCAGCCCCGATGGCGCCCGGGCGCAACTGGAGATCACACCAAAACTGTTGCAGCCGATGGGCATCGTGCACGGCGGTGTCTACTGCTCGATGATCGAGAGCATGGCCAGTATCGCCGCCTACACCTGGCTCACCGCGCAGGGCGGCGGTGGTGTCGTCGGCGTCAACAACAACACCGACTTCATGCGCGCGATCAAGTCTGGCACGGTGTACGGCAACGCCACACCGCTGCACCGCGGCCGGCGTCAGCAGCTATGGCTGGTCACGGTCACGGACACCACAGACCGGGTGGTAGCTCGTGGTCAGGTGCGGCTGCAGAACCTCGAGCCGCCGTCGAACACGGGCTGAGCGTGTGCGGCCGCCACCACGGCGCCACGCGCCAGCCTCGACGAGTTGCCTTGTTCGGCAAAGGGTTTCATGGCCATCGCCGACGGGTCGATTCCGCTGACGTTGACCGGCGGGGGAATGCCGAGCACCTGGCAGGGTGACTGGTTGACGGTTAGCTGGCCGCCCGCGCTGCGCGGTGTTTCGCCTCGGCGGCCTGCACCGCCAGCTGCTCTAGCCGGGTGCGGGCGAACGCTTGCTGTTCGGTGATAGTCAGCTGACCGCGCCGATTGCTGACGAAGGTCATGGCCCACGACAGCAGCGTGGTGACCTGGTTCTTGAAACCGACCAGGTAGACCAGGTGCAGGACCAGCCAGGCCAACCAGGCGATAAAGCCGCCGAATTCCAGCGGACCGATCTTGGCGACCGCGGAAAACCGCGACACCGTTGCCATCGAACCCTTGTCGAAGTACTGGAACGGCTCGCGCTTCACCGGATCGGCGCCGGCGAGTTCGGCCTTGATCGTGTTGGCGACGTACTTGCCGCCCTGGATGGCGCCCTGCGCCACCCCCGGCACACCCTCGACGGCCGCCATATCACCGACCACGAACACGTTCGGGTGGCCCGGGATGGACAGATCGGGCAACACCTTGACCCGGCCGGCCCGGTCGAGTTCGACTCCCGACTGCTCGGCGAGATCGTGGCCCAGCGCGCTGGCCGAAACCCCGGCCGACCAAACCTTGCACGCCGATTCGATGCGCCGGATGGTGCCGTCGGAGTCCTTGACCGTAATCCCGTCGCGGTCGACGACGGTGACCATCGCTCCGAGTTGGATCTCGACGCCCATCTTCTCCAGGCGTGCCGCCGCCCTCTTACCGAGCTTTTCACCCATCGGCGGCAGCACCGCAGGAGCGGCGTCTAGCAGGATCACCCGCGCCTTGGTCGAGTCGATGTGCCGGAACGCACCCTTCAAGGTGTGGTCGGCCAATTCGGCGATCTGGCCGGCCATTTCGACGCCGGTGGGGCCTGCGCCGATGACGGTGAACGTCAACAGCTTCGCCCGCCGTCCCGGATCGCGGGACCGCTCGGCCTGCTCGAACACGCCCAAGATCCGGCCGCGCAGCTCAAGCGCGTCGTCGATCGATTTCATGCCGGGGGCGAACTCGGCGAAGTGGTCGTTGCCGAAGTAGGACTGGCCGGCGCCGGCGGCGACAACCACGCTGTCATAGGGCGTTTCGTAGATGTGGCCGAGCAGGTCCGATACGACCACCTTGCGGGCCAGATCGATATGTGTGACGTCGCCGAGCAGCACCTGGACGTTGCGCTGTCTGCGCAGCACGACCCGGGTCGGCGGGGCGATCTCCCCTTCGGAGATGATGCCGGTCGCAACCTGGTACAGCAACGGCTGAAACAGGTGATGGGTGGTACGGGCAATCAACTTGATATCGACATCGGCCCTCTTGAGCTTCTTGGCCGCGTTCAACCCGCCGAACCCGGATCCGATGATCACAACCTGGTGGCGACGATTGGGTACAGCAGTGGCTTCGGGTTGGGCACTCATGGTGTGGGTTGCTCCTCGACGGCGACTGCAGTCCACTACCACGGTAGTCACCTAAGCGGTGACCGACCAATTCCACGCCTGTGTGCTCAGCCACACCGCGGCATCCGATCACGCGGTTCGCCACCTGCGTGCTCGCTTACAAACCAACCAGCGGGCGCAGCGCCTTGCCGGCCGTGGTGATGACACCGGGCGTGTAGGCGGGCATGTTGATGATCACCCCGTCGATTCCCGCGTCAAGCACCTTTGTCTTGATCTGGTCGGCGATCGACCCGGAGCTGCCGACCACGATGCGCTGGGTCATCTCGGCGGGGATCTGGTCGGCCGTGATGTTCTCGTCGATCAGCACGGTGATCAGCATGCTGGTTTCCAGCGTGGCCGGATCGCGGCCAATCTCCTCGCATCGCTGCTGCACCGCCTTCACCTTCGCGGGCAGTTCGTCGAACCCGGCGACGAGGTTGAGGTGGTCGAAGTGCCGCGCGGCGAGCGGGATCGTCTTCTTCTCTCCGCTGCCACCGATCAGCAGCGGAATCTGGTCGCGGAAGCGCGGCTCCGCCATCGCCTCCCGGGTGTGGTACCACGTCCCCGAGAAGGTCGGCCGCTGGCCCTTGATCATCGGCAGGATGATCTGCAGCGCCTCGTCGAGCCGGTTGAACCGGTCAGTGAAGGTGCCGAACTCGAAGCCCAGCTGATCGTGCTCAAGCTCGAACCAGCCGGTGCCGATGCCGAGGATCGCCCGGCCGACGCTCACCACGTCCAGCGTGGTGATGATCTTGGCCAGCAGGGTCGGGTTGCGGTAGGTGTTGCCGGTTACCAACGCGCCCAACTGGACTCGCTCGGTCGCGGTCGCCAACGCGCCGAGCGCAGTGTAGGCCTCCAGCATGGGCTGGTCGGGGGAACCCAGCACGGGCAGTTGGTAAAAGTGGTCCATCACGAAAACCGAGTCGAATCCGGCCGATTCGGCCTCGCGCGCTTGCGCGATAACCGTTGGGAAAAGTTTGTCGACGCCGGTGCCGTACGAGAAATTCGGGATCTGCAGCCCAAGTCGGATAGTCACGCTAGTTACCGTAGCGGCAGGCGTAACCGCGGGGGCGAGTTGATCGCTAGTCGAAATGAGCCAGCGCGCCGTGGCTTACGTGCAGCAACTGCCCGGTGATGTGGCGAGCTGCGGACGAGGTGAGAAATAGCGCCAGCCGGGCGATCTCGGCTGCAACCGGCGGTGGCGTGCGGGAAAGTCCTTCGTAGCCCGGCTGAGCGCCGCGCCCGGCAGCGACCGCGTTGACCGTGATCCCGCGGGTGCCGAAGACCGTCGCCTGGCCGCCGACCCAATTCGACAGCGCGGCCTTGACCGCGGCGTCGGCGCTGCCAGCGCTGGGGTTCTCGGGCACCACGGCGACGATCGAGCCACCGGAGCGCAAGTGATCACCCACGGCCTGCACGGTGAGCACCGCCGAAAGCACCATGGTGTCCAGCGCATTACGCCATGCGCCGGCCAGATCCGACAGGGAGTAGGTGCGCGGGTCGCCGGCGTCCCAGCGCGGCGCTGGCACGTTGACGATGGTGTCGAGGTGATGCGGGAACAGCCCGCGGGCCTCGGTGAGGCTGGCGGGGTCGGTGTTGTCGCAGACGATCGCGTCCACGTCGAGTTCCTTGGCGGCGACTTCGAGATCGCCGCGGCGCGCGCCCACGAGTGTCACCTTGTGGCCGGCATCGCGAAAGCCTTCGGCAACCGTGCGCCCCAGCTCGGTATCGCCGCCGGTGACGAGCACCTCCACTGCCATGACCTCCTCGTCTGCAACGCTGAACCCGGGCCCTTGGCACTTCACGAACCGCTTGGTGGCCCACTACAGACCTGTTGCCTGGGATTTCAGCGCGTAATGGCGTCAATCGCCGTCGATGTTACTGGACAGTAGCTACCAGCGAAACTCCGGATCGACACGACGCGCACACCATTTGCATAACTATTTGGCCGTGACGTCCTCGCTGGAGTCTGATTGCCCGCCTCCTCCTCGGCCGCTACGCGGCCGCATCGTCGCCGGGCTGGGGTCTGATTGCCCGCCTCCTCCTCGGCCGCTACGCGGCCGCATCGTCACCGGGCTGGGGTCTGATTGCCCGCCTCCTCCTCGGCCGCTACGCGGCCGCATCGTCACCGGGCTAGGGTCTGACGCATGCGTCAGATCTGGATAATGGCCAGTTTGGTGTCGACGATCGTGCTGGGAAGCCTGGCCGGCTGTAGCCCCAAGGCGCCGTCGCCGCCGGCATCGCCTACCCAGCCGACGCCGTCAGCCCGGCCGATCGTGGTGTTTGCCGCCGCGTCGCTGAAGCCGACGTTCACCCAAATCAGCGAGCAGTTCAAAACCGATAATCCCGGTGCGGCCGTCGACTTCGACTTCGCCGGCTCCTCGGAGTTGGCCACCCAGCTGACTCAGGGCGCCACCGCTGACGTCTTCGCCTCGGCCGACACCGCGCAAATGGACACCGTCGCCAAGGCCGGGCTGCTGTCCGGCAACCCGATCAATTTCGCCTCCAACACGTTGGTCATCGTCACGGCGCCCGGCAACCCGAAAAAGGTCGAGTCCTTCGCCGACCTCACCAAGCCGGGGCTGACTGTGGTGGTATGCCAGCGGCCGGTGCCCTGTGGGTCGGCGACCCAGCGCGTCGAGGGCACCAGGGGAGTGCACCTCAACCCGGTCAGCGAGGAACCCAACGTGACCGACGTGCTCAACAAGGTCACCAGCGGTCAGGCCGACGCCGGCCTGGTCTACGTCACCGACGCCCTTAACGCCGGCGACAAAGTGACGACGGTCAAGTTTCCCGAGGCAGCCGGCGCGGTGAACGTGTACCCCATCGCGGTGCTCAAGAAAGCGTCCCAGCCTAGGCTGGCGCAAAAGTTCGTCGACCTGGTGACCGGTGAGCCGGGCCAGAAGATCCTGGATCAAGCCGGCTTCGCCAAGCCCTGACGGTCACCCTTGAATCGGCCTGCGGGTCTGCCGCGCTGGGTCTATATCCCCGCCGTTGTGGGGACGACCTTCGTTGTGCTGCCCCTGGTGGCGGTCGCTGTCAAGGTTGACTGGCCGCATTTCTGGTCGTTGATCACCAGCCCGTCGTCGAAGACGGCGCTGTTGCTGAGCCTGAAGACGGCCATCGCCAGCACCGCACTGTGCGTGCTGCTGGGGGTGCCGATGGCGCTGGTGCTGGCCCGCAGTCAGGCGCGACTGGTGTGGTTGCTGCGACCGCTGATCTTGCTGCCGCTGGTGCTGCCGCCGGTGGTCGGCGGTATCGCATTGCTGTATGCGTTCGGGCGGCTGGGCCTGGTCGGACGGTACCTGGACGCAGCGGGTATCCACATCGCGTTCACCACGACCGCCGTGGTGTTGGCGCAGACCTTTGTCTCGTTGCCGTTCCTGGTGATTGCCCTCGAGGGCGCGGCTCGCACGGCCGGAGCCGACTACGAGGTGGTGGCGGCGACGCTGGGGGCGCGGGCCAGCGCGGTGTGGTGGCGGGTGACGCTGCCGCTGCTGCTGCCCGGCCTGGTGTCCGGGGCGGTCCTAGCGTTCGCCCGCTCCTTGGGGGAGTTCGGTGCGACGTTGACGTTCGCCGGCTCCCGGGCAGGTGTCACCCGCACACTGCCGCTGGAGATTTACCTGCAGCGGGTGAGTGACGCCGACGCGGCGGTGGCGTTGTCGATCCTGCTGGTGGCGGTGGCGGCGCTGGTCGTGCTGGGCCTGGGCGCCCGCAGGCTGACCGCGGCCGAGGCTGGGTAGCCGGGCATGAGCGAGCTGCAGCTGCGCGCGGTGGTGGCGGACCGCCATCTGGATGTGGAGTTCTCGGTGTCCGCGGGCGAGGTGCTCGCCATCCTGGGACCCAACGGCGCGGGCAAGTCCACCGCGCTGCACGTCATCGCCGGGCTGGTCCGCCCCGACCAAGGCCTGGTGCGCCTGGGGGATCGGGTACTGACCGACACCGCCGCCGGGGTGAACGTGCCGACGCATGACCGCCGGGTCGGGCTGCTGCTACAGGACCCGCTGCTCTTCCCACACATGAGTGTGGCCGCCAACGTGGCCTTCGGGCCGCACAGCCGGCGCAGAGCCCTCCGGGTTTCACGCGCCCGGGAGAGGGCGTCGGCGCTGCGTTGGCTGCGGGAAGTGGACGCCGAGCTGTTGGCCGACCGCAAACCGCGGCAGCTCTCCGGTGGCCAAGCCCAGCGAGTCGCGATCGCACGGGCGCTGGCGGCCGAACCCGATGTACTGCTGCTCGACGAGCCGCTGTCGGGGCTCGACGTCGCCGCCGCCGCGGCGGTCCGCGCGGTGTTGCGCTCGGTGATCATCCAAGACAGACGATCCGCCATCCTGATAACCCACGACCTGCTGGATGTGTTCACGCTGGCCGACCGGGTGCTGGTACTCGAGTCCGGCAAGATCGCCGAGATCGGCCAGGTGGCCGATGTGCTCGCCGCGCCTCGTAGTCATTTCGGAGCCCGCATCGCCTGCGTCAACCTGGTCAACGGAACGATCGGCCCAGACGGCTCGCTGCACGCCAAGTCCGGCGCCCGCTGGTACGGGATCGCGGCCGACGGGGTCACCATTGGCCAGAACGCGGTTGCGGTGTTCGCGCCGACGGCGGTGGCCGTGTATCGAGACCCACCGCATGGCAGCCCGCGCAATACCGTCGCGGTGGCGGTGGCGGTGCTGGACACCCGCGGCCCTACGGTGCGGGTGCGTGGCGAGGACCAGCCCGACGGCGCACCGGGCCTGGCGGCAGACATCACCGTCGACGCCGCCGCAGAATTGGGGTTGACGCCCGGGGAGCGCGTCTGGTTCTCCGTGAAAGCTCAGGAGGTGACGCTATTCCCGGCGGCGCCGCAGACGCGCGCCCAGTGACTTCGCGGCTCTCACCTGTGTGCATCCTCGTCAATTTGCGCGTGCGCAACAGCGGGCAAAGCAATCACATCGTCAGCAACCCGCACTTGCGTCACGGCTGTAACACGGTAGGTTTTTCGCCATGGACCAGGTGGACCCGAACTCAACACGTCGGAAAGGCCTCTGGGCGATGCTGGCGATCGCCGCGGTGACCGGTGCCGGCGCTGTCACCATCGCACTGCCGGTAACCCCAGCGAACGCCGATCCGCCGCCCCCGCCGCCCGGCACGACGACGGCGAGCCCGCCGCCAGCCCTCCCCAACGGAGCACCGGATGCCGCTCCGGGCCCGGCCGATCCCAATGCGCCCCCACCGCCCGCCGACCCGAACGCCACACCCCCGCAAGTCGACCCGAACGCGCTTGAAGCCGGCCGGATCGGCAACGCCCCCGGTGGATTCAGCTTCGTCATTCCCGCCGGCTGGGTGGAATCAGATGCCACCCACCTCGACTACGGGTCGGCGTTGCTGAGCAAGCAGACCGGTCCGGCCGCGCCGGGGCAGCCGCCGCCAGTCGCCAACGACACCCGCATCGTGCTCGGCAGGTTGGACCAGAAGTTGTATGCCAGCGCCGAACCCGACAACGCCAAGGCCGCGACTCGGCTGGCCTCGGACATGGGTGAGTTCTTCATGCCGTACCCCGGCACGCGGATCAACCAGGAGACCACCCCGCTGAAGGGCAACGGCATATCGGGCAGCGCGTCGTACTACGAGGTCAAGTTCAGCGACACCACCAAGCCGAACGGCCAGATCTGGACCGGTGTGGTCGGTTCGACCGCGCCCAATGCGGCCAATGCCTCGCCGCCGCAGCGCTGGCTTGTCGTCTGGCTCGGCACCGCGAACGACCCGGTGGACAAGGCTGGGGCGAAGACGCTGGCCGAGTCGGTGCGCCCGTGGACGCCGCCACCCGCCCCGGCCGCTCCGCCACCGGCGCCCGCGCCTGGTGTTCCGCCGCCGGCGCCCGCGCCCGCGCCTGGTGCTCCGCCACCGGCACCCGCCGGACAACCGGCGACCGCGCCGGCTCCGGAGCGGCCCGTCGCGACCTGAGCGTCCGGTCCCCAGCGGGCACCACATTCCGGCACGATCGTCGGTCCGCTGGCGTTACGTACCGTATTGCCCTGGTTAAGCCGACCGTGCCCAATTCGCCGCCCAAATCGTTACGCTGAGGCGGTATACCCAGTGACAGTCCAGCAGCGGGCTTGGCCGGCGACTGCGAGGAGATCCGCATGAATGTCATGGCAGCGACCGAATTTCTTGCCCTGAACCTCAATGGCAAGACCGGTATCGGTTGGATTGGCTACATCATCATCGGCGGTATCGCCGGCTGGCTCGCGAGCAAGCTCGTCAAGGGCGGCGGCTCAGGCATCCTGATGGACATCGTGGTCGGCGTCGTCGGCGCGTTCGTCGCCGGCGTCGTCCTCAATCTGCTCGGTGTGGATGTCAACAGCGGCGGGTACTGGTTCACCTTCTTCGTCGCGCTGGGTGGTGCCATCGTCCTGCTGTGGCTCGTGCGCCTGATCCGCAGAACTTAGGGCGCCGCAAGTCATCGACTGTGCGCCGGTGACTGGCCAACCATTAATCACACGGGTTCCACTAGCGGCTCGCCCAATGTGTACCTCGCTTCGATAAAGCTGTTGCTGCCGGGGACTTTTCACCCGAGATTGGCCTTACATCCGGGAGTACCTCGCACAAATCCCGCTTCCGGCTGTGCACCGCCATGACGCGGGGCACTATGAGTACATGACCGTGGGGTCGACGAAAACGACGATGAGCGCGTGGCGGGTGCGCCGGCCCGGCCCGATGGACACGAACCCGCTCGAGCGGGTTACCGCCGAGGTGCCGCGTCCCGAGCCGCCCGAGCTGCTGGTGGCGGTGCGCGCGTGCGGGGTGTGCCGCACCGACCTGCATGTCACCGAGGGTGACCTGCCCGTGCACCGCGACCGGGTGACGCCCGGACACGAGGTGGTGGGGGAGGTCGTCGAGGTCGGTGCGGACGCCGGTGACGAGTTCGCCGTCGGCGACCGGGTCGGTATCGCGTGGCTGCGACACACCTGCGGGGTGTGTAAGTACTGCCGTCGGGGCAATGAGAACTTGTGCCCGAAGTCCCGCTACACCGGCTGGGACGCCGACGGCGGCTACGCCGAATTCGCCACCGTCCCAGCCGCCTTCGCGCACCACTTGCCGAGCGGCTACAGCGACAGCGAGCTGGCGCCGTTACTGTGCGCCGGGATTATCGGATACCGCTCCTTGTTGCGCGCCGAGCTACCGCCCGGTGGCCGGTTGGGCCTCTACGGGTTCGGCGGCAGCGCTCACATCACCGCGCAGGTCGCGCTCGCGCAAGGCGCCGAGGTACACGTGATGACTCGCGGGGACGAGGCCCGCAAGCTGGCGTTGGAACTTGGCGCCGCGTCCGCTCAGGGGGCCGCAGACCCGCCGCCGGTGCCGCTGGACGCCGCGATCCTGTTCGCCCCGGCCGGTGACCTGGTGCTGCCCGCACTGGAGGCGTTGGATCGTGGCGGCACGTTGGCGATCGCCGGGATCCACCTCACCGATGTTCCGCCACTGAACTACCAGCGACACCTGTTCCAGGAGCGCCAGGTTCGGTCGGTCACGTCGAACACCCGAGCCGACGCGCGGGCTTTCCTCGACTTCGCGGGCCAGCACCACATCCAGGTCACCACACCGGAGTACCCGCTCGCACAAGCCGATCGGGCGCTATCCGATCTCAGCGCCGGCCGCATCGCCGGCGCGGCGGTGCTGCTGGTGTGACTGATCCGGCATTGCTGACAAGTCATTAATGTGCCCCCCTCCCTAGCCTGCTGGGGCGTGATTGGCAACGAATCGCCATCAAAGAGCTGTCACCTGACCGGTTCCGCGCCGTGCTCGACATGCTGCTGACGGTGGTCGTGATGCCGGTCGGCAAGCACGGCCGGAAGTTCAACCCGGAGCGGGTGCGGGTCACCTGGCGCCGGTAGGCTAGGGACCGCGGGTCGCTCATCGTGGCCGGGTCAGGTCACTCTTGTGGACGGACGGGCTCTGCTCGTTGTGTCCCTTGACCGTGTTACGGACGAACATAACCAGATGATCGAGACCAAGCTCGCCGAAGCGATGGGATTGGCCCGCGAGCAGAGGATCGACCTGGCCGCGGCAGTTGCCCCGCGCGGGCAGCTCTTTCAGGTAACAACGCGGAGGGCGACAGGTTCGTATGGGACGTAGCACTGCCTGCGCCGCAGGCTCAAGGCGACGAGTAGACACAGGACCGCCCGCCACCGCGTGACGCGATGACGGGCCGCTCGGCGCTACGCGGGGCTACCGCTGCTGCGAGTTACTACAAGTACTGTGCAACGCCGCCATGGCCGTGGCAGGTGCCATCGTCGGTGGGGTCTTCACTGAACGAGTAGCAGCCATTCCCGGCATTGAGCGGTGGCACCCGGTGGTTGTGTGGGTGTGCATACTGGGCGGTGGACGCAGTGGCCGGAGGCAGCTCGGTAATAATCCTTGGAGCACTCCATCACCCGGTTGGCCGGTGACGCTGTACCAATCGCGGCGGTGGCGACGGCCGCCGCGATAAGGGTTGCAACACGGATGAACATTGCGCGACATGACCGCACAGAACGAAGGAACCGCCGGGCGACTACCTGCCGCTGCCCGGTGCGCAAGCGGTTAGCGTACAGTCTGCCGGTGCCCGGTGCATCGCCGACTGCGGCGCCGGTACCCGCGCCGCCCGATGTCGAAGTGGAGGAGAACCAATTGACCGCGGCATTCGGTCAGGCATTAGGCGCACAAACAGTGCAATGGGGCGCTCACACGCCGAAAATGAGCGCCGCAGAACTGAAGAACTACCTTGAAACTGACTTGGCCAATGAACTTCATTGGGTGCTGCGTGCCGCTACGGAATGGCACGCGCACAAACATATGAATCTCGGCATTGACGGTTACAGCGTCCAAGTTTATGCGATGGACTCCACATTTCTCCACTCACGCGCTCTGTTTGAATTCTTTACACGCAAGACGCAAGGAAACTTCTACGGTTACGATGCTTACGGCCTCACAAGCGAAATTCGGTCATCCCTATACGACAGGCATTGGATCGGTCCTCTGCACGCGCGCCTAATGCACGCACAGGAGAGGTCAAAGACGGCAGACGTAAAGAGCTTTGATCCCGCAGAACCTAAGAAGCACATCAAGAACATGCCCGTGGATTTCGCAATGGAGATAGTGCGAATGTGGCATGAGTTCGCTTCAGCGCTTCAGAGCAGCGCTGATGAAAACATGAAGGACCTCGGTGTTAGAGCGGGCGAAATCTTAGATAAAGCTAAAGGTGCCGCTGAGAAAGTAAGGACTAATGAGGTCACTCAGAGTCAGGTCGCTGAGTTAAAGAAGACTGGCAAGCTGCCAACGGATTTTTCGATACCTCCGCTTTCATGGCCGGATTAATCCGCCTTGCGGTCTAGCAACACAACGTTGTCGGTGGCCGGTTCGTGGCGGCGCAAGAGGTTCGGGCAGAGGCGCCCGATTTCCACCGTGCTCGTAGAACGATCAATCTGGGCCGCCGCCTATGGCTCCGGTCCCAGGTAAAGGCGAGGGCGGCTGCCGGAGTCGCAGGGACACCACTGGCAGACACCATCGTGGTGCGAACAGGTACCGCTTCGATGCTGACTGAACGACCAGGTGCCGTCGCAACATTGAGCGGTTGCACCGGGCGGGGGAGTCGGGTTCGGTGTCGGAGGTTCAGCAGCAGGTGAAGCTGCGGCGAGCGTAGCCGTCGTCGCGATCGTCGCAGCCGTTGCAGCAATGATTCTGCTAAGCATGGATCGACGATCTGTTGCCCAGCTATTATGCTCACGCGTTTGACCCGGGATATCCAGGTGGCGGGTACCACGCGGGTGGCGGGTACCACGCGGGTGGGGGGTACCACGCGGGTGGCGGGTATACGGGTGGCGGGTACACAGGAGGCTGGTGGATAGCCAGGCCAGGCTGTTCTGGCCGAGCATTCGTGGGCTTGGCCCTGACTTTGATCGGGTGGACATCAACCCCGGTAATCGCGCGCACGTGCCGCTGTATTTCGACATACCCAAGGACACACGGCCAAGTCAGTTGAGGGAAATGAACGCGATGAGCGCGAGTACGAAGATTATCCCGACGAATGCGAGCAACCGAACACCTTCTCGATTATGTGCTGCCAGCGGTGCCGGTACGTGTGGTGGGCTTTCACATGCTCGTGCCCGGCCCGGCGGATCGCTTCCCGCTCCTCGTCGTGCTCCAGGTAGTGGTCGATGAGGGCCTTCAGTTGGTCGAAGTCGCCGAAGTCGTACAGCACGAGGTGCCGGCGGTCCTCGTAAAAGTCGTCGATGCCTTTGATCCTGGGGTGGATCAGGAACCCGCCCCGGCCCAGCGTCTCGGGGATGCGGTCGGACCAGAACCCCGGGTAGTCGAAGTTCGGGGAGTAGGAGTCGCCGACCGCGATCTTCGTGCTGGCGTACACCCGGTTGAGCCGGTCGCCCCGGATGACCTCCCCGAAGTCGGGGCCGAACCCGTGGAACCGGTCGCCATAAGTAGCCCGCAGCCAGTCGATCAGCCGGGGCCGGTACGGCCACGACGGGTGGTAGTGGTAGGAGCCGACGAAGATCACCGGGTAGGTCTCCGGCAGGGGCTTGGCGAGGTAGCACTCGTCCGCCAGCACACCCGCCGTCAGGTAGTGGCCCCGCACCGTGGTCAGGGTGTTGAGGTAGTCCACCAGCATCGGGTCGACGGTAAAAAAGTGATCCAGGCCCTGCACGTATGGGTCGTTGCGATAGGACTGCCACCGCTCCGGTATCCCGACGTAGAGGTCCAGGTGGTAACTCAGGGTGGGGATACGGTGGGCCCTCGCCCCCGCGAGTATCTGCTGCATCGGCATCGTGCCCGGCCTGGTGGGCGACCAGCCGTGGCTGTGGGTCCAGACGAACAGGTCGGACCGCTGAAGCTCGCCGAGGATGTGATCACCGGGCGCCTGCCCCTCCTGAAGCCGGACGACGGTGTGGCCGAGGGATTCCAGCGACTTGGCGTGGTGGGTTTCCGACGAGTAGTCGACCAGGAAATTGCCGACAGACGCGATCCTGATGGCCGCACCTCCTCAACGGAATAGTGTCATCATTACAGGCAATGGCGCTCGTGGTGCTGGGCGGCGCGTTAGGTGGTGTAGCCCATGCGGATGACCACCTCCAGGGCCGCCTACTTGTGTTGGCGCGCACCGAAATTGGCGATGACGCCGTCGCTTTCGATGCGCATAAGGAGCGACGTGGTTCGTCGGCATGATGACGGCGTGGTCGCACCGACGGCGGCCACGCAGCTGGTCGACCCGACCGCGCAAGGCAGTGTGACGTCGGCGATGGTAGTGGGATCGACACGGGTGCCGTGATTGCATCAGCATGGTGGCACGGGTCGAGTCGGCACCGGTCTCGTTGTGGCGCAGGACGCAGTGATCGCGCAGTGCGCACCCACCGCCCGCGCTCGGCGAGGCCTGTCTCCGGTCGGGCCTTCGAACCAGACCGGACCGTACCGCCGAACGGCTCCGCCCCGCGATTTCTGCGATAGCCAGCCCGTTGACAATGGTCGCCGCCGCTCCATCGGGAATCCCAGCCTCTACCATTCAGGAGCATGGCGAGCTCAGAGCAACACGACATGCTGACCCTTGAACAGTTCGAACTCTGGGCCAGGCGGATCGGCGCGCTCGGCGTCCTTGGGGAGGTACTGATGGTGTCGCACGGGGTCTCGCACGTCGTGGCGCCGGCCCAAAGGGCGCATCGTTGGTCGCGCCTACGAGCGCCCGTCGCTGCCAATGTATCTCGCGGTAGCTCTGGAAGGCCTGTTCGGTTTCGGAGCGCTCATCGTGCTATGGCGGCCGATTCGGTTGCGTCTCCCGCGCCCGCTGCGAGCCGTGGCGCTCATGTTCGGGAGCGTTTTGTACGGCGTGGGGTTCGGCTCCGTCATCTGGGGTCGCGTGGTCATGGGCGAGATGTACAACGTCTCCACCGAAGTGGGGGCTGAGCTCTTCGCGCACCACCGGCTGGTGACATCCGGCCCGTTCGCCTTGGTCCGCCACCCGATGTACCTGGGGGTTGCGATTCAGTTCCTGGGCGGCGTCTTGCTCTACCGGACGTGGAGCGTGGTGCTGCTGCTGGCGGAAGAGATCGTCACTAACATTGGCCGCGCCCGTCGCGAGGAGCAGGCGCTCGCTGCAGAGTTCGGACAGGAGTGGCAGGCCTATGCCCGGCGGGTTCCGCCTGGCCTGCCCTTCGTCGCAGACCACGCGAAACCATCGAGTTAGGTCCGGAACCCTACGGATGGGTGTGGACGCGACCGACTGGAACCTGACCTCCAGCGAAGCCCAGATCATCGGCGCACTGATGGTGCATGTGATCGCCACGAACAATCAGGGTTCGTCGTCAGTCTCGATGACGAATTGCCCTGAAATGATCTCCATGGAGTGACGCTCAACACCTACTTGTACGCGCCACCCACCGTAACGCTTATTTGCTTGGGACCAACCGGCGGCGAGGACGCGGCGAAAACCTGAAACAGCCGTTTGTTAGGGGCAATTCGGACAACATCATCCGCGTGTTCGCGGCGGTGGGATGTGGGTTTTCCGACACGACACTTATCGCCGCCTGGTCAGGGCGACAGGGCCGCCGTTGGGGACTCGATGCGAGTCGTTATCTTCTATCAGCGTTTTTGCTTCAGACAAACCGGTCGGGTGTGACGAAACATCACTAAAGCGTACTTTACAAATATGGTGCTGCGCGGCAATAACACTTCAAGTTGGTCACGGGTGTAGATCCTCCTTCGTAGCTTTGGCAGGTTTCGAAGGAACCTACGCCCGTGACCATTTACACCAGCGGATGGACGCTGCCGCCGCGACACGATCCTCTACGCCCTGTACACATGGGATCGGGACTTGGCGGTGGTCCGAAACGGGCAACCCGCCCTCAAAAGCAGCGATCATGTCGAGGTCTGGTTCCGGGTCACGGTCTCGGCAAAGTCGTATTTCAGCAGTTCAGCAGTAGTTTGACGGGTCGGAGATGATTGCGTGCGTGGTGTCGGAGCGCGGCGGCGATGTTGGTATGGGCGTTGAGCCGCAGGATGCTGATGGCTGTGTTGCGGAGGGTCGCCATGACTTGGGGTCCGCCGCCGGTGCGGACCTGCGAGTGGTCTTCGGCGTAGGTGACGTCGCGGACCCAGTGCAGCTTGTTCTTGATCGCCCAGTGTGCGCGCAGCCAGGCGGCGATCTGGGCGGGCTTGGCGTCGGCGATCGACAGCGAGGTGATGGCGTAGACGACTTCGGTGTGACGCTTGCCGGTCTTGCGGTCGGTGGCCGTGCGGGTCAGTTGCAGTACCTGCACGGCACCGGGGAACCCGATTCCCTCGGTGATCTCGGTAGCTTTGAGCACGCGCTTGGCGATGCGGCCGTGATCGTGTTCGATGCTGGCGTCGAGGATCGGGATCTGTTTCCAGGGCAGGTTTTTCAGCTTCCTACGCAGCTTGGGCTGATTGTCTTTGACGGTGAAGATGTAGTGACCGCCGCGGCCGATGATGTATTCGGCGGTGTCGCGCTGACAGTGCAGGGCGTCGGCCGTGATGACCGCCCCGGTGATGTCGAGTGTGTCGAGAAGCTTTCTCAGCATGGGGATTTCGTTGGTCTTGACGTCGACCGCGAGTTGCGCAAGCACGGCGCCGGTCTGTTGGCACAGCCCGGCCAAAAGGTGCACCAGGTTGCCGGCTGCGCCGCGGGCGCCTCGCAGCGTCTTGCCATCGAAAGCGATCACCCGCCGACCGCCGATAGTGCTGGTGTGCAACCACATCCATGCCCCGATCAGCTGGTCAAGTTGGTCGGGGGCGAGCCGCTGCAGGCAGCGCCGGAACGTCGACTCGCACGGCCTAACACCGGTGACACCGAGCCGCACCAGCACCTCCGGAGCGGCATCAGCGGCCCATTCGGCGATCGCCACGAACGACTGTGCCCCCGCGACCACCGCCGACAGCGCCACCGCCAGCACCCCGGTCAGACCGTGCCGAATCCCGCGCCGCTGGCGCGGGTCGGGCACTCGCGCCAGCAGCTCCAACAACCCGTCTGGTGCGGGCGGAACCTCGGCCAACTCGCCCAGCAGCGGGTCGGAGTCGTCGACAACGGACAAGATGGGCGATGATGGCACAGCGGGCACGGCGGGGCTTCTTGGGATGTGATTTGTGTGGAAACTGTGATCATCCCGTGCTCTGCCGTGCCCGTCCCGTAACCACACCAGTCCCGCGTGTCACACCTACAACACTGCAGGTCAAACGCTCAGATCACGACTTTGCCGACACCGTGGGTTCCGGGGCCAGCAGGCCCCTTTGGTGGCCCATCAGCGTTTCGCCAAGTCCTCGGAGCCTGACGCCAGGAAACAGGCGTTCATGAATGACCTCCCGACCCGCCGTGTGACGGACGGCCTGCTGGTGCTCTGCGGGGAGACGAACATCGCCTCGACGGTTCGTGGCTCGGACGACTTCAACGACCCATATGGTTTCACCGACCGGCTTGGGGAGATGAACGCCGGCCCGATACTGAACCCCCGCCGTATCGATTCCGTCGTATTGGCGTATCCCTACGCGCAGCGAGGCCGCGCCTTGGGGACGGCGGTTGCCATGGTGGGCTCCTGGCTATTCGTCTGCAATCTTGACGAGCTGCTTGCCGAGGTTCTCCCCGGTGAAGAGGCGCCTCAGAGCGTCCGGGGCATTCTCGAGCCCCTCGACCACATCAATCTGGTTCTTGATCTTCCCCTCACCAGCCCAGCCGGCGAGCGCACCGATCGCCTCCATCGCCCGATCGAGGTAATCAAAGACCAAGAAGCCGCGCACAGTGCCACGTTGGAGGATGAGGTTGTAAAGGTTCCCGATCGCTGTCCGTCGAATCCCGCTGTAGCCGGAGACGAACCCACAGAGTGCGATCCGCGCGCCGACCGCGAGATTGGCTAGCGCCGCGTCAAGCACCTCGCCGCCGACGTTGTCGAAGAAAACGTCGATTCCGTTCGGGCACGTCTCGCCAAGACGGATGGGGAGGTCCTCCGACTTGTAGTCGATCGCGTCGTCGGCATTCAGCTCCTCCCGCACCCACCGGCACTTGCGGGCCCCGCCCACGATGCCGATCACACGACAGCCCTTGACCTTGGCGATCTGGCAGACGATCGATCCAACTCCCCCGGCGGCGCCCGAGACGACCACCGTCTCGCCGGCTTTGGGCTCTCCCACATCGAGCAGGCCAAAGTAGGCTGTGAGCCCGGTGATGCCGAAGAGTGACAGCGCGGTCGGGGGGTCGACTCCCGTCGGTATCTTGAGCGGCGGGACGAGGCCACCGAAGGCCGACCCGTCACTGACCGCATAGTCCTGCCAACCAAAGGCGCCCGAAACCAGCTCGCCCACCTCGAAGTCGGGGTGCTTCGACTGAACCACCACACCCGCGGAACCGGCGGCCATCACCTCGCCGAGCGGGAGCCTTGGGATATAGGTGTCGATTTCCATCCACGTCCGCTGCGCTGGGTCGCAGGAGAGCCATCGGTTTCGAACTAGAAACTCACCTTCGCCGATCGAGGGCACCGGCTCTTCCCGCCACTCGAAGTGTTCCCGGCCCACGATTCCGATCGGGCGCTTGGCAAGCAACCATCCGCGGTTCTTCTCGGTCATGCTTCGCCGCTCCCTCCCGACGACCGCGAGTCTGTTCGCGTTAAGGTCAGCCTATCCGCCTGTGACTCGCTCTCCCCGCGAATTTCATTTTCACATCCACTACTACTTGACGTACTGCGACCATGGTTGCGCTCCGATTTCTGCATGGCTTGTGCGACTTGGCGGCTGTCGCATTCGCCATCGCGAGTTCATTGGCGCTAGCAGCGGGCACTCATACTCCCGGCGCGGCAGCGAGATCGGAAGCGGCGCTGTCCCCCGGTTATGCGATCGCGGCGCCGGTCTGCTGACTCGATGGCTCGTCGTTTGCCGATATGTAGTTTTCCCGTCTGCAGGACTGGTCGGGAAATTCCCATTTTCACGCCGGCAAGGCATCCCCCGGAGGGATATACAGCTGACATGGAGTCTGTGCCGGGTTGGTAATTCTGTGCTCTGACGCGAAGATTTCGCAGGCCGTCCGTGATCAACTGGCGTGGGTAAGGGTGACTTGGTAGCCCATAGCTTCGAGTTGGTTGATGGCGCGCTTTTTGGCTCGTTCGTGGTGGAGTCGGTTGAAGTAGTCGGCACCGTGGCCGAATGCGCAGCCGCCATCGCCCCGGACGCCTTCAAGGTTGAACTGCTTAGCATGCCGGCGCGACTGGTGTTTGACCTCGCCCGCCACTTCGCGGCCCACGGCCAGCATCGCGTGGTGTTCCTCGCCGAGCTGACCCGATGGCTTGATACCAGTGAAGAAAGTTCTCACAGACTGGCACTAGGCAGCCGCGCGGCATCGTTTGTGGCGCCTCAACAGCGGTAGGGCTGGTCCACCTCGTGGCGGCGGACGGGAGCACCAGCGGACGGGAGCCGCCACGCCGAATTCTCAAGTGCGCCAGTGTATTTGCACGCTGGTTATGGCAAGACTTGGCCGGTGGCAAGGGTCGGGCAGCATCCGC
>DASPOT010000171.1:0-12167 GCA_035625875.1 Mycobacterium sp.
ATGTCCTGATGTATGCCCCGTTCGCCATCTTGAGCGTCGCCGGTCCGGTGCTGTGTGCCCTCTCGTTCGCGCCGTCGCTTCGCCGCTATTTTCTTCAGTCCAAATCCGGATAGCTCTGCCCCGACGTGGCCAGATGTCGGCGCGCCCGGTCACGCGTAGTGCACTACTCGAATGCTGGGGAGATCCTGCCGACCACCCCGAGCGGTGAAGGTCTATGTTGGAGGCGTTCCTGGCCCGGCGGATGAAGACCAACGGGGAGACTGCCGCCACCATCTGCGGTGCTCTGCGCATCGGACGAACCACCCTGTACCGCTACTGCCGAGGGCGATGAGGACTGACAGACCTTCTTGGGGTACCCGGCCGGGGATTCAGGCGCGGGCGATGATCGAGTAGTCGATTACGCATGCGCGCCGCCGAGTCGGGGTTCACCATTGCTGCATGTCGATGAAAGTTACCCCAGATGACACGACACGTCCGACTCGCGTCACGCTTGCCATATACCGTGAGTTACGCGTCGGCATGGTGGTAATAATGGTGACGCTCGCTGCGGCCGTGGTCATCGACACGATATGGGCAAAGCACTGGCAATCGACCCTCAGTGCTTACTATTGGACCTCCGCGCACAGCATCTTCATCGCCGCGCTCCTGGCACTCAGCACGCTATTCTTCGTCTATAAGGGCAGCAGCGACACCGAGGATGCCTTGTTGACTCTGGCCGGGGTCTGCACGTTGACCGCCGCGCTGGTGCCCCAGGGTCGACCCCATCCTTTTCGGGAGCCCTTTCTGCCGAAGGAGTACAACGTCGAGCCCGTCGTTGAGCCCAATGTCTGGGCGGTCGTCATCGCACTGCTTCTGGGCTGGTTGCTGATGCTGGGGCAACACCGACGCAACCACACCCAGCAGATAAGAAGCCCGTTGGGAACAGTGTCGCTGTACTTTCTCTGGCTGATTGTGTTGCTCGGCCTGATTGCCCTGGTGATTGCCCTGTTCTTCCCCACTGTTCGGCCCTCGTTCTACGCGCATGCACACGCCGCAGCCGGGATACTGATGGTCTCGGCCTTCATCGTCACCGTGTGCCAAGCCGCATACCTCGTCGGGCAAGAGAAAAAGTCACCGCATCGGCGCCGTTATCAGGTGTTCTACTGGGTGCTTGCCGGGGTGATGCTGGTGACGTTAATTGCAGTTGTCAAGCTGCGTCTCGGAGGCGCCGATTGGGGCATTGTGGCCGAAACGGCGCTGATCCTCGAGTTCGCCGTATACTGGGGGGTTCAAACCATCGAGCTGTGGGATACACCTAACCGGATGGCGCGCCTTCCCGAAGATGTCCGAAATCGGCTCGCGGAAGGGCGGACGACGCGTGGCTGGGCCGGACTGAAATCCGAGCTGGCCGAAGCAAGGAAATACCCTCGGGGCCAAAGGCTTCTGCCGCTTCTGTAGTGCGGGCCGGTCGCGGACGCAAGCACAAGCCATCAACGACCTTGCCGCCGAACCATGCCCGCCACCCCGCGTCTGGCGGACCCGATGCCCGCTACGTTTGTCTTGATTGCGATGGACACGCACAGGCCCAGGCTCCGGACAGGGGATGAATGTCTTCATGTGGACGTAGTGAGGAAGGTCGGTCGACGTTCATGTCCGGCTGGATGGACTTCATCGCGTCCCGCCAGGGAAGAGAGCAGCTCAACCTGCTCCCTAGCCAAGAAGGTTGTCGCCGAGCACGGCGGTTGATCATGTCCCAGGCGGGCCGATCACGCCGTACGCGACGACGTCAGCCAGCTGGTCAGAACGATTAGCACCGTACGCCGCGGCAACAACAAAATAGCGAAGCTCGTCTTGACGAGTCTCGCGTTTCAGCTCCTCGCGATAGTCTTACTGTCGGCGTCCATCTGGATTGAGCTCTCCGGGCGGTTCTAGACCGCGCACGTCCGTATCGTGCCGTCATTGGTCACCTCGTGGTGACGGCATCTATTCTCCCGTTGTTGCTGATGCCACCAGCAGCTGTCACTTTGTCCTGGATCTAACTTCACCAGCTGTTGCCGGGCAGCGGTCTTCATAGGACGTTTCGAGAGCCAACCGATCTTCATACCAGGCATCAAGAGCGGCGCGCCAGTCACCGTTTGCCGCATGCGGCTCCCAGGGCCGACGCAGGCCGACCACGGCCCGGAATGTGTACCTCTGTGTACACAATTGCCCTGGGGGCGCGAGAGGCCCGTGGTCAGCGACCACGCAGATCGGCACCCCGGGCGGCCCGACGATCAGTCGCTCAGTAACGCCGACGACAATGCCTCTAGGCTCGATACCAGCGACTGGCGGTGACCGACCGCTACGGCTCGTCGTTGGCTGCTCGTATTCACCGTTGAACGTCGTGTCCGAGTTAGCCCGGACGGACCGTCGTACGAGTCATCTAGTCGGCCGGGCCGGGGACGCTTCGGCCCCGGCCCTACAGTCTCCACGTGTATGAAGCCCTACCAGCGGCCGGAGGGCACCCTCCCCAGTCCTCATCGGCGCAATTATCTTCTTTCCGATCGGACGAGTAAAGGGCGCCTTCGGCGTCACTACGTGATGGCGTCGCTACCCTTGACACGCCCGCTCGTCAGCACAGGATCGCCGGTATGAGAAACAGGGGATAGCAGAGGAGCGTCATGTGGTGAGAATTTTCTGTACTGGTATCAAGATCGACTGGCTCGTGGACGTCGTGCGGCAACGCGTGCGTGTCAAGCTGCGCACACATTCGAATAGGTTTATACAACTTTCAGGTAAGTCAGGCCTCGCACAACTTGGCCCCCAGTTAACGTCACGACCTGATAGCGATCCGCTAACATCTGTAAGCACTGATTACGTGTCCAACAAGTCGCAGCCGCCGCGAGGCGGCTGACCTGCGGGAAAGCTCCAGCGTGACCACACACCCCCAATATTGATGTCGCGGCAGGCAGCCCGACAACCGACGGGTTGCTACCCAGCGATTAAGGCAGCCCAAAGCGCAACTCCACGTTGCTGTGAGGAGGGAATGGTTTTGTTCGGGCCAATACGTAATGGGGTGCGGACTCACGATCGGCTATATCTTTGGTCCCGATAATCAAAACGTCTCTTACTCCGGTTGCGGTCATCGGAATGGCTTGCCGGCTGCCTGGAGGCATCGACTCTCCAGAACAGTTATGGGAGGCGTTGCTGCGCGGCGACGACCTGGTCACCGAAATTCCACCCGGCCGATGGGACGCCGACGAGTACTACGATCCCCAGCCTGGTGTGCCTGGACGGTCGGTGTGTAAGTGGGGCGCGTTCCTGGATGACGTCGTCGGCTTTGATCCCGAGTTTTTCGGTATCACCGAAAAAGAAGCGACCGCGATGGATCCGCAGCACCGCTTGCTGCTGGAAACCTCCTGGGAGGCCATGGAGCACGGCGGTCTCACTCGGAACACCCTGGCCGACTCGCGGACCGGCGTGTTCATGGGATTGATGCATAACGACTACCAATTCGTGCACGCTGAGGCCAACGCATTGGAGGGGCCGTACGGATACATGGGCAATAGCTTCGCCATGGGCTCCGGGCGGATTGCCTACACGATGGGACTGCACGGTCCGGCGATGACGGTGGATACCGCGTGCTCGTCCGGCCTGGCCGCGGTGCATGTGGCCTGTCGCAGCTTGCATGACGGCGAAAGCGACATTGCCCTCGCGGGCGGGGCCTCGGTGTCGTTTGAACCGCGTAAATCCTGTTCGGGTTCTGCCATTGGAATGCTGTCTGCGACCGGACGCTGCCATGCGTTCGACATCGCCGCCGACGGGTTCGTGGCCGGCGAGGGTTGCGTCGTGCTGTTGCTCAAGCGGCTACCGGATGCGCTTCGCGACGGCGACCGGATCCTGGCTGTGCTACGCGGCACGGCCGCCAACCAGGACGGCCACACGCTGAATATCGTGACGCCGTCGCGGGCCGCACAGGTCGAGGCCTATCAGGTGGCATTGGCTGTGGCCGGTGTGGACGCCCGCACCGTTGGCATGGTGGAGGCACACGGCCCCGGCACCCCGGTGGGTGATCCCATCGAATACGCCAGCCTGGCGGAGGTGTATGGCCTCGACGGGCCGTGCGCGCTCGCATCGGTGAAGACCAACTTTGGGCACACCCAGTCGGCTGCCGGAGCGCTGGGGCTGATGAAGGCGGTCCTCGCGCTGCAGCATGGTGTGATTCCGCGCAATCTCCACTTCACCCGGCTGCCCGATGAGATGGCCCAAATCGACACCAACCTCTTTGTGCCGCAGGAGAATACGCCGTGGCCCAGCAACGGTCACCATGGACCCCGGCGGGCGGCGGTGTCGTCGTACGGGTTCTCGGGAACCAATGTGCACGCGATTGTGGAGCAAGCTCCCGAGACAGTCGCACCGGGCGACGCGCCGACCGCTCCCGCCATCGACGGCCCGTTGCTTTTCCCGCTGTCAGCCACGTCGGCCGACGGACTGCGGCAAACCGCTGGCCGGCTCGCTGACTGGGTCGACGCACACGCGCTGGACCTTGCGGCATCGGATCTGGCGTATACCCTTGCTCGCCGGCGTGCGCACCGGCCGGTGCGCACGGCGGTCATCGCAGGCAGCCTCGAGGAGCTGACCGAGGGTTTGGGCAAGGTCGCCGAAGGCGACTTTCCTTATCAGGCCACGGTCGGGCAGGACGATCGAGGACCTGTATGGCTGTTCTCCGGGCAGGGTTCGCAGTGGGCGGCGATGGGCGCCGAGCTGCTCGCGACCGAACCGGTGTTCGCCGCGACTGTCGCCAAAGTGGAGCCGCTGATCGCCCGAGAGTCCGGATTCTCGGTGACCGAAGCGATTTCGGCGCCCGAGACGGTGAGCGGGATCGATCGGATCCAGCCCGCGCTGTTCACCATGCAGGTCGCGCTGGCAGCCACGATGAGGGCATACGGTGTGCAGCCGGGTGCCGTGATCGGCCACTCGATGGGCGAGGCCGCGGCCGCGGTTGTGGCGGGAGCGCTATCGCTGGAAGACGGGGTGCGCGTGATCTGCCGCCGCTCGCGGCTGATGTCCACGATCGCTGGTTCCGGGGCGATGGCGTCGGTGGAACTGCCTGCCGAGCAAGTGCTTTTGGAACTGATGGCCCGCGGCGTCGACGACGTCGTGCTGGCAGTGGTGGCCTCGCCGCAGTCCACGGTGATCGGCGGCGCCACGCAGACGGTGTGCGATCTGGTCACAGCATGGGAGCAACGGGACGTGTTGGCCCGCGAGATCGCCGTCGATGTCGCCTCGCACTCCCCACAGGTCGATCCGATCCTCGACGAGCTGTCCGACGTGCTGGCAGAGCTTAACCCCATGACGCCGGAGGTGCCCTTCTACTCCGCGACCGCGTTCGACCCTCGCGAGCAGCCCGTGTGCGATGCCTGGTATTGGTCGGACAATTTGCGTCAAATGGTGCGTTTCGCCGCGGCTGTACAGGCGGCGTTGGAGGACGGCTACCGGGTCTTCGCAGAGTTGGCTCCGCACCCCCTACTCACCCACGCTGTCGAGCAGACTGCCGGCAGCCTCGGCATGGCGCCGGCCGCACTCGCCGCCATGCGCCGCGAGCAAGAGCTGCCGCACGGGCTGCGCGGCTTCCTGGCGGATCTGTACAGTGCCGGCGCGGCGATCGACTTCTCGGTGATCTACCCGGGCGGTCAGCTGGTGGATGCACCGCTACCGACATGGAGTCACCGCCCCCTGCTGCTGACCCGCAGCGGTCAGGATTCGCGGGCACGCGGCGCTTGCACAGTTCCGGTGCACCCGCTGATGGGGGCGCATGTGCGATTGCACGAGGAGCCGGAGCGCCACGTTTGGCAGGGTGAGGTCGGCACCGCGGCGCAGCCCTGGCTGGGCGACCACCGGATACACAATGTGGCTGTTCTTCCGGGGGCGGCCTACTGCGAGATGGCGTTGGCCGCGGCTCGCACGGTACTCGGCGAGAAATCCGAAGTCCGCGACATCCGTTTCGAGGCGACGCTGTTGCTGGACGACGAGACCCCGGTATCCGCGGTCGCGTCGGTGACCTCGCCGGGCATCGTCGACTTCGCGGTGGAGACCTTCCAGGAAAGCACGCAGATTCGGCGGGCGACGGCGGTGCTGCACGCGGGAGGGGATGAGGACCAGCCACCGGCGTACGACGTGCCCGCCCTACTCACTGCCCACTCATGCCGGCTGGATGGGGCCGAGATGCGGAAGCGGTTCGACGAGCACGGTTTGCAGTATGGTCCGGCTTTCGCCGGACTCGCCGCAGTGCACAGCGCGGACGAGACGGTCAGCACGGTGCTGGCCGAGGTCAGGCTACCTGGCCCTATCCGCTCGCAACAGAGCGCCTACGGTGTGCATCCCGCCTTGCTGGATGCCTGTTTCCAGTCGGTTGCGGCTCATTCCGACGCCCAGGTCGCAGGTAGCGCTGGTCTGCTGCTGCCGTTGCGCGTACGCCGGATCCGCGCCTACGCTCCTGCGCGCACCGCCCACTACTGCTGTACGAGGGTGACCAGTACCGACGGGGCCGCGTTGGAGGCCGACCTCGATGTGCTCGACGAGCACGGGACGGTCCTGCTGGCCGTGCGCGGACTGCAACTCGGCATCGGGGCCTCCGAGAGCGCAAACCGCGATCGCGTGCTGAACGAGCGGCTGCTGACCATCGAGTGGAAACAGCGAACACTGCCCGAAGTGGATCACGTCGGCCCGGGAACATGCTTGCTGATCAGCACTTCCGCCACCGCAGACGTCATGGCGACAAGGCTGACCGATGCGTTGAAAGCCGGGGGCGCCGGGTGCGCGACCATGACATGGCCGCAGCATTCCGATCACCAGGCCAACGCTGAATTGCTCGGCTCGCATCTTCGTACCGACGAGGTCAGCGGAGTGGTCATACTCACCGGCCCCAAGAACGGCAATCCGGATGAGGAGTGTGCCCTGCGCGGCGGGGACTATGTGCGTCACCTGGTGCGCATCGCCCGCGAGATTACGGAAATCGACGAAGAACCACCGCGCCTATACGTCGTAACGCGGAACGCCCAGACCGTGTTGCCGGGGGACGTGACGAACCTGGAGCAGGCCGGGCTGCGTGGCCTGGTGCGAGCGATCAGCACTGAATATCCGCATCTGCGCGCCACCCAGATCGACATGGACGAGGATACCGAGGCTGAGCAGCTGGCACGGCAACTGCTGGGGAGGTCGGAGGAGGACGAGACGGCCTGGCGGAACGGCCAGTGGCACACGGCGCGCCTGAGCCCCGCACCGCTACGCCCTGAGGAGCGGCGAACCGCCGTGGTAGGCCACCCGCACGGCGGTATGCGCTTGCAGATCCGCACGCCCGGTGACCTGGAAACGATGGAACTGGCCGCGTTCCAACGCGTTCCGCCGGGGCCCGGCGAAATTGAGGTCGCGGTGACCGCATCCAGCATCAACTTCGCCGATGTCCTCTTCGCCTTCGGCCGGTACCCCGGTATCGACGGGGATACGCCACAGCTCGGTATGGATTTTGCCGGCGTTGTGACCGCGGTCGGTCCCGACGTGATAACTCATCGGGCGGGTGACCATGTCGGCGGGTTCTCCAAAAACGGTTGCTGGGCCACGTTCGTCACGTGTGACGCCCGCCTGGCCGTGACGCTGCCGCCGGGCCTCACTGACGACCAGGCGGCTGCGGTGGGCACGGCGCATGCCATCGCCTGGTATGGCCTACACGATCAGGCCAGGATCACCACTGGTGACCGTGTGTTGATTCACTCCGCCACTGGCGGCGTGGGGCAGGGGGCGATTGCGATCGCCCGCGCCGCGGGAGCCGAGATCTTCGCCACTGCCGGCAGCGAGCGGCGGCGAGCGCTGCTGCGCGACATGGGTATCGAGCATGTCTACGACTCCCGCAGCACCGAGTTCGCCGAGCAGATCCGCCGCGACACCGACGGATACGGCGTCGACATCGTGCTCAACTCCCTGACCGGCGCCGCACAGCGCGCCGGGCTGGAGGTGCTGTCCATCGGCGGACGATTTGTGGAGATCGGTAGACGCGACGTCTACGCCAACGCCCGGCTGGGGCTCTTCCCGTTCCATCGCAACCTCACGTTCCACTACGTCGATCTGACACTGATGTCGGAGAGTCACCCGAAGCGGATCGGCGACCTGCTGGGCACGGTGTACCGGCTCGTCGCGGACGGTGAGTTGCCATTACCGGAAAGCACTCGTTACCCGTTTAGCGATGCGGCCACGGCTCTCCGCGTGATGAGCGCGGCAGAGCACACGGGCAAGCTCGTGCTCGACGTGCCCCAGGCCGGGCACACCAACGTCGTGGTAGCGCCCGAGCAGGCCCGGGCTTTCCGGCACGACGGCTCCTACATCGTCACCGGCGGTTTGGGTGGCCTCGGACTCTTCCTGGCCGAGAAGATGGCCGCGGCCGGTTGTGGCCGCATCGTGCTCAGCTCCCGCTCTCAGCCCAGTCCCAAGGCGCTGGAAACGATCGAGCTCATGCGGGCGATGGGCACCGACATCGAGGTGGATTGCGGCGACATCTCCGAAGTCGGCACGGCGGCGCGTTTGGTGACCGTGGCGACCGCCACCGGGCTTCCGTTGCGCGGGGTGCTGCACGCCGCTGCGGTGTTCGAGAACGCGATGCTGGCCAACATGACCGACGGGCTCATCGACCGCAACTGGGTTCCAAAGGTCTACGGTGCGTGGAACTTACACCAGGCCACGGCCACTCTGCCCCTGGACTGGTTCTGCTTGTTCTCCTCGGCGGTTGGTCTGGTGGGCTCGCCCGGGCAAGGGGCGTACGCCGCGACTAACAGCTGGCTGGACGCATTCGCGCGGTGGCGCCGAACCCAGGGCCTTCCGGCCACTGGGATCGGGTGGGCATTGTGGGCCGAGGTCGGTCGCGCCGCCGAACTCCGAGCCGAGACCGGCGAAGATGTGGCTCCGGGACAGGGCGGCGAAGGCACCGCCCTCGCACACTGGCGTGACACCGCTTTCACTGCCGACGAGGGTGCCTACGCGTTCCAGGCACTGCTGTGCCACGATCGCGCGTACTCCGGGTATGCAAGGATGACGGGAACGCCGTGGTTCGCCGCCTATGCGCGACGCAGCCGGTTCGCTGAATTGTTCCGGTCCAAGGGCCAAAGCTCAACGGACACAAGTGAATTACTTAACGAGCTGTACGCGCTGCCGCCGGAGGAGTGGCCCGCCCGCCTCCGTCGCATGATCTCCGACGCGGTCAGCCTGATTCTGCGTCGCACCATCGATCCGGATCACCCACTCTCCGAATATGGCCTCGACTCTATGGGCAACCTCGAGCTGCGCACCCGCATCGAGGCCGAAACAGGGATACGCGTCACCACCAACGACATCACCACCATTCAGGGTTTGGCCGGGCTCCTATGCGAAAAGCTGGCATCCACAAGCCGGCTCGGCACCGTCTCGATAGGTCGCCACATCGAAATGTCCGCTGAACCCCAGGTGCTGGACTAAAGGAGGAAGGGTGTTCGTAGGTGCAGGGTCAGCGCAAGGGCTGTTCGTGGGAACAGTTTATGACTGGGTGCCGGAGCCGGGCAGAATCGTGTCTTGGCAAGCATCGCCCGCCTCGCTCGAGAAAGCCCGGCAAGCTCCGATAAGTGACGTGCCGCTCAGCGCTATGCAAGAAGCCCATCTTCGCGGCTTTTCCCGCTACGCGGCCCGGGGGCTCAATTATGCGCGGCTGGCAATCGGCTGCGGAGACGAACCCGGTCGGTGCGATATCCGTGCCATGGGTTACGTCATCAACTCACACCTTCGTCGGCACAAGACGTATCACAGTTGGTTCGACTACGAAGATGCGGAGCGCATTGTTCGGCATACTATCGTGGATCCTGCCGACATTGATTTTGTCCCGATCCGGCATGGTGAGATTACGCTAAGTGGGTGGCACCAATTTGTGCTGTCTACCCCTGATCCGGTGGAGTGGGATTGCTTCAGGTTCGGCATTATTCAGCGCGCGGACCACTTCACATTTTTTTCGATTATCGATCACCTCCACTGTGATCCGACGATTATTTCTGGGTTATACACCGGGATCGTGATGAACTACCGTGTCCTTGTGACCGGCGGTGCGCTCGTTCAGTTGCCGCCTCCGGCCAGTCATGACGATTTCTGCATGCGGGAGAAGCAGCACGTGTCCGCTCTGACCTTGGATTCCCCTGAGGTCCGTAAGTGGATCGAGTTTGCCGAAAACAACGGCGGAACACTGCCGGACTTCCCACTGCCGCTTGGTGATCTGTCGGTAGCCTCTGGTGGCGACCTCATGGTCGAACGGCTGATGGATCAGGAACAAACAGCCGAATTCGAATCCCTCTGCGTGGAGGCGGGCGCCCGCTTCAGCGGCGGTTTGTTTGCCTGTGTAGCTCTCGCGCAATATGAGTTGACCGGCGCCACAACATATTACGGACTTACGCCGATTGACAAGCGCAGGTCGCTGGCGGAATTTTCGACAATGGGGTGGTTCACCGGCGTGGTTCCATTCACTGTGCCTGTCAACCCGACGTCTTTCCAAGAGACTGCCCGTGCCGCGCAGGCTTCCTTCGATTCGAATCTAGACATCGCGAATGTGTCGTTTAACGACGTATTAAAGTTGGCGCCTTGGCTCAGGGAATGGGGACCGTACTGCACCATGGTCAACTACCTGGATACGGGACTTCCTCCCTTTTCCGCTACCGTCACATCCCATATGAAGGACGCGAATGTGAGAATCTACTGCGACCCCAGGGATCCGGCGCACCTCTATATCTCGGTAATTCGTCTCTTCGATGAGGTGTCGATGTGGGTGAACTTCCCGAACAATCCGATCGCCAGGGACTCCGCGACCCGATACCTGAGCGCGATGAAGTCTGTGTTGAGGCGGGTCGCCGAGGGACGTGATGCGGGTGCAGCAGTTCAGGTATCCAGATCAAAATCGCATAACGAACGATCAGGAGAAGAACGACAGGCAATGACCGAAGTCACGGACCTTGCCTGCGCGGACGACAACTGAAGGGCCGGGTGCCACCGATGAAAGTTGTCTTGGCCGCCAATGGAACTCGCGGCGACGTCGAGCCCTGCGCCACCGTCGGTCTGGAGCTGCTGCGGCGAGGGCACGAAGTGCGCATGGCGGTTCCACCTAACCTGGTTGGCTTCGTGGAGTCGGCAGGGCTTGCGGCGGTCGGTTACGGGCCGGATTCGCAGGAGGGGGTGAACGGGGCCGCGGATTTCGTTCACCACGCCTTCGAGCTGCAGAATCCGATCAACTTGGTGCGCGCGGGCAGGGAGCTTTTCGTCGAGGGCTGGGCGCAGATGAGCAGGACGCTGACTTCACTGGCGGACGGGGCCGACCTGCTGGTAACCGGCCAGACGTACCAGGGAGTCGTCGCCAACGTCGCGGAGTACTACGACATTCCGTTGGCCGGACTCCACTACATCCCGATCTGCGTTAATGGCCAACTCGCCCTTCCGTCGATACCGTTGCCGACGCCCCTGGTCCGCTCCACGATGAGGGCGGTTTGGTGGCTGTATTGGCGCATTACCAAGGACGTCGACGACGCGCAACGCCGTGGACTGGGCCTACCGAGGGCAGCGGCCCCTGCGGCGAAACGGATGGCGGAACGTAAATCGCTCGAAATCCAGGCCTACGACGAGGCTTGCTTTCCGGGCCTCGCGGTGGAATGGAACGACCGGCGACCCTTCGTCGGCGCGCTGACGATGGAGTTGCCGACGGATGCCGACGGTGAGGTCGCATCGTGGATTGCCGCGGGAACACCGCCCATCTACTTCGGTTTCGGCAGCATGCCGGTCGAATCCCCCGCCGACACACTTGGCATGATCAGCAAGGCGTGCGCGGAGCTGGGCGAGCGGGCGTTGGTTTGTGCCGGCTGGACCGACTATAGCGACGTCCCGCATTACGAGCATGTCAAGGTGGTGAGCGCGGCGAACCACACGGCCATCCTTCCGGGATGTCGCGCGGTCGTGCACCACGGTGGCGCGGGCACCACGGCTGCGGGCCTGCGAGCCGGAGTTCCCACGTTGATCCTCTGGATGCTGGGTGATCAGCCGCTTTGGGGGGCTGCGGTCAAACGGCTGAAGGTGGGCACCGCCCGGCGTTTTTCGAGCACTAGCCAGGAGTCGCTGGTCGCGGATTTGCGCACCGTCCTCACCGCGCAATATGTCGCCCG
>DASPOT010000172.1:0-5728 GCA_035625875.1 Mycobacterium sp.
GGGCGTGAGGCCCGGGAACCGGTACTCGGGTCGCGGCGTCAACAGGTCGTTGCCGATGGAACGCTGGTGCTCCAGGAACTCGGCGGTCACGACGGCGCAGATGGTGTGCAGGCCGAGGTCCTCGGGCCCGGTCGAGCAGCAGCCGTCGCGGTAGAAGCCGGTCAGCGGGTCGGTGCCGCACGGTTCCAGCGGGCCGCCCAGCACGTTGCGATCAGGCACCGGCCCAGTGTCCCTCTCGCCGGGTGCGAGCTGTCGCCATGGACCTGCACCTGGTCGACGGCGCCTACGAGCTGTTGCGCTACCACTTCGCCCCGGCCAACTGCGACCCGGAAGCAGGGAGGCATCCGCCGTGTGCTCGGGCCAAGCACTATGCGGTGTCTTGGGAATCGCTGCACTGGTCGGCTGCGGCCGCGGGGCCCAATGTTGTGAGCATGCCGGCTGCCGCCCGCTGCCAGGTGAACATCTCCGCGCGGCGCCTCGCACAGCTGCGGCGGTCGTCTTCCGGCCGGCTGACGATTGCACTGACCGCTTGTGCGATGGCCACCGGGTCGTTGTCGGCCAAGGCGCCGCTGTCTGCGGTGATGATTTCGGTCAGCGCCGACGTGCGGGACACCACGGCCGGTGTCCCGCATGCCAGCGACTCCAACGCGGCCAGCCCGAATGTCTCGTGCGGCCCCGGCGCTAGCGCGACATCGGCCGAGGCCAGCAGCCCGGCGACAGTGTGCCGATTCGAGATGAAACCCGTGAAGTCGATCGGCAGCCGGGCGGCCTGTCGTTCCAGCCTGGCCCGCAACGGGCCGTCCCCCACGATGACCAGTCGGGCGTCGACGCCGGCGTCACACAACACGCCGACCGCGTCGATGCTGCGGTCGGCGTGCTTTTCCACCGACAGCCGCCCACAGTGGATCAGCAGGATCTGCGTCGGTGCGGCCCAGCGCTGCCGCACCAGGGCGGAGCGCCGGCGCGGGTGAAAGGTCTCCAGGTCCACGCCCAGTGGGACGGTGACGGTATTGGTCGCGCCAATGCGATCGAATTCTTCGCGCGCGAACCCGGTGGTGCACACCACGGTGTCGTAGTTGGCCGCGGTGCGCGCGTTCGCGAAGTCTGCGAACTTCTGCGCGGTTCGATGCGGAAGGAACTGGCCCGCAAAGCGATCAAGGCGCTCATGGGAGATCATCACCGTCGTGGCGCCATGTTCGCGGCCCCACCGGCCCAGCGACCTTAGCGTGAGCCGGTCAGAGACCTCCAAGGCGTCCGGTCTCAGTGCTTCCAGCAGTGCTCTCACGGGTCCCGGCATGACCGCGCGGTAGCCGCCGGTGAACGGAATCAACCTGGCGGGCACGGTGATTCGTACGACACCCGTGCGCAGCCGGGTCCGCCCGGCGCGCGGACCCGGGACGATCAGAAACACCTCGTGACCGGTGGCGCAGTATTCTGCGCCCAGCCGGTCCACCGCGGTGCGGAGGCCGCCGGAGCGAGGTCCATAGAAGTTGGCGACCTGAACGACACGCATACCGTGAGAAGAACCCGCACCCGTGTGCGGTCAACGATATGACGGCGACGGTTGCGTGAACAGTCCATGAATTCCGACGATGCATCGTGTCTTTGCTTCAGCGACGCGCGGGCTCCGTCAGTGGTCGACCGTTCGCGGCTTGGAGGAAACAGATGACCGTGCTCGGGGCGGGATTCGAAGACGTTCGATCTTGAGCGGCGTCGATGAGGTATGTAACAGCGAATGTGCTGCCGTCAATGGAGCGCCCGGTGTACTGAGCAAATCCTCCAACACACTCTCGATTGGCGACGTCATCGACGGTTGCATCGATTCCTATCGGCGCGCGCAAATAGACCTCGGCCTTGTGCGCGGTCGCACAGTCCACGATCGTGACGGTCACCACGCTGAGATCAGTCGGCGGAAGGTCAGCTAGGCAATCACCGACTTTGAGGTCAACCCACTTCTCAGTCCGAGGCCCTTGCCCAGTGATTGGAGCGGCGACGGCCGTAGTGGTTGGCACCGCGACGGCCATTGTCGATGTTCTACTCGTAGACGTCTTGCCTGAACCGAGGTCGTTCGCGCTGCACCCCGACAGCAGTGCCACGGCAGCCAGTGAAGCGGACAGGCTCCACAACACCTGACGGCTTCGGATCCGCATTGTGGCCTCCTCGATCCCTGTCGGATCGGCTAGCCGGGGAGTCTAGGCACGCGAGTCCAGGAGAAGGGCACTCGGGTCAATCATGCCCCTCTACGCCTGGGCGCACCGAGGGTCGAGTGCCGTTAGCCGGTGTCGGCAGGGTCGAGAAGTTGCACTTCCTCGAGGTCCAACTCCGCCTGCAACTCGCGCAGCACGATGTCGTCGATGAGATTTTGGTTGCGAAGCGCGGTGACGGCCCGGCGCTTGTGCTCGAGCACCCCGAGACGCACCCGCCGAACCAGATCGCTGCGCTTTGCCAAGTCGCTGGTCGCCGAGCCGTCGTCGTTCTCCATGACGAGCGCGGCGTGTTCGTCGTATTCCTTTTGCAGGCGGCTCAGCATCTTTGGGTTGACACCGAGTTCGCTGGCCACCACCGGCAACGCGTCGAGGGCGGCTTGGGCGCCAACACTACGGGCCAGTTGCAATTCCTCAGCATGAGCGACATCTTCGGGCATCCGGGCCCAGCGAACGACTGCGGGCAGCGTGCCCCCCTGGACCAGGACGGTCACGAGAATGACGACAACAACGACGAAGATGATCAGGTTGCGGTCGGGGAATGGCGCGCCGCTGAGCGTGGTCGTCGGGACGGCCAGAGCTGCGGCAAGCGACACGGCACCGCGGAATCCCGCCCAGGCGGTAACGAAGCGCTGACGCCAGTCGACGCGACGGGTGCGCTGCACCTCGCGGCGGTCCACAAGACGCAGCAGCCAGGTGGTGGTCTCTCCCCAGAAAAACCGCGACAAGACGATGACGCCGGTGACGGCGAGAGCAATGAATGCGGCGTGGCGAAGTCCGCCGTCGACATCGGATATACCGCGCAGCGCGCCGGGGATCTGGACTCCGACAAACACCCACAACGAGCCGTTAATCAGGAATGTCGCCATGTCCCAGAATGCATAGGACTGCAGCCGGGAACGAGCCCGGATCACCACCGGCCCAGAGTAGGCGAGCACCAGGGCTGACACCATGACCGCGACCACACCGCTGCAGTGGATCGTTTGAGCTAAGAGGAACGCCGCGAACGGTGTCAGCAGGCTCAAGGCTCCTTCCTCGAGCGGCGCGTCGATTCCTTTGCGCAGCAGCGTCACCAATCCGCCGACCAGCAGCCCAGCGGCGATACCGCCGAGGTAGGAAACGATAAACCGGACGACCAAGTCGGCCGGGCCGATCGCGGCCCCGCCAATCGCGACTTGGACGGTCACGACGAACAGGACCAGCGCGGTCCCGTCGTTGATGATGCTCTCGGCGCGCAGCACGGTGAGGGCCCGGCGTGGCAACCGTTTCGCCAGACCGGCCACTGCTGCGGCGTCGGTGGGGGAGAGCACGGCACCCAGGACCGCCGCCGCGTGTGACTCCATGCCCAGCGCTCGCGCCGTCCAAGACACCGCTACCGCGGTGGCAATCACCAGGGCGACACTGAGAAAAACGATGACGCGCAGGTTCGCTCGGATCTCGCGAAAGCTCGTGTTCAGGCTCTCCCAATACAGGATCGCCGGCAGGAACAGCAGTAGCACGATCTCCCCGTTGATCCGGACACCACCGAAGTTAGGGATCAGACCCAGCAAGGCGCCGAGCAAAATGAGCAGGACTGGGGGACCCACGCGATAGCGCCGGCCCAGGACCGTCCCCACGATGACGGTGGAAACGAGCGCAACGATGACGACAAGCCCAAACACCAGCCCATCATCCTGTACAAACTGTTCAACTTTCATATCTTCGGTTTGAGAGGCGGTGGTCAGCCCTCACCGATCACTACCGCGTTTCACGCGCCGGACGGCTACACCGCAACCAAAAACCACTTGGGACGCTGGGCCCTGCGCCACTTGGAGGGACAAAGAAGACATCTCGGTCTTGCCGGGGCTGACGTGTGCGTGGCGGAATGATGAACGCCTCTAATTCCGTGCCGGTGTCGGCCTCGGTTGGTTGGTGAATGATTTTGTTGATCCCGTCCCGTGCGATCGCGGCACTCTAATATCTCACCTGCCCATCCGCGGGACGCGCATAAGCGAAACATGCCAGATGCGTTGGTCTTTGCCTTGAAGCGACAAGGACGCCCTCGGTCGCCGCAATTACCCGTTGGAGCTGGCCGCTGCGCAGCCCTAGTCACGAGGCCCAGGTCAGCCTGGCTCGACATACCACGAGCAAGTGTCCGCCACGGTCGTTCGATGCCCGCTAAACACCTTGTCGCACAATACGAAACGAGAGCTGTCAGGACCGAAGATTTGATAAATCCATGATCGTCGGCCGCCCCACTAGTGCTCAGCGGGGCCTGTGCCCCGAAAGAAATCGCGACCGTGACCCGCTACGCGACGGCGGTCGGCGCCGCCATTTAACCGCTCGATCGCGGCCTCGGCTTCGGCCACGTCACTCTCGGCGCCGCGATCGAGCAATGTCTCGCACCTCCGAGTCGCTCGTTGTGATCTGCCCTCCAAGCGTGGCCAACGCTTTGGTGGCTGAGCGATCAGCCAATCCGATTGCCGCCGACACGGGTTCATCCCTGGGTGTCAACGGCGCGGGCGCGGCTCTTCAATCGCGCGAGCAACTCTCCTTACCGACCCGCAGTTCCAGCACCGCGTTGATGCCGATGTCGCGGGCCGCGAACGTGTGGGTTAATTCTAGGTTGAGGGGTTAGCGACCGGGTGCGGCAACCGCCGGCCCCTTGCCCCTTGAGCTGGCCCCGCGCGGCAACCCCGCCTGGGCGCGGGTGCGGCGCCGCCGGCTGGTGAATGATTTCCCCGTCATCGACAGGTCTAGGCCGGTTCGCGTACGCGAGGCGGCCGAGTAAGCGGGCGTGATTAGGTTTCGCTTCGATCCACCCGTCCCGCGCGCCATCATCACGAGATGGATCGGGGGTAATCGCATGATCCGCGTCGTCGATCACCCGTACATCGTGTTCGCGCTTTCTTTCGCCGTGCAGTGGGGCGTGGCTTACCTCGGCGATCTGCTGCGCCGCAAGGTCAGATCCGTTGCGAGAGAAGGGCAGGCCGATTTCGACATCGTTCTGTCAGCCACGCTCACGCTCCTCGCGCTCATCATCGGATTCAGCTTCTCGATGGCGGTGAGCCGCTACGACCAGCGCAAGAACCTCGAAGCACAGGAGGCGAACGCGATCGGCACCGAATATGTGCGCACGGACTTGCTGCCTGCCCAAGATCAGATGAAGGTGCGTGATTTGCTTCGTCGCTATGTCGATCAACGCATCCAGTACTACCGTGGGGTCGAGACCACCGCCGCCAGCAGCGACTCACTGAAGCTGCAAGCCCAGCTCTGGTCGTCGGTGGTGACTGTCGGAATCGCGCAGCCGACCCCGGTGGTCGCGCTCGTGATTTCCGGAATGAATGATGTGCTTAATTCTCAAGGCTATTCGCACGCCGCCCGGTTGAACCCGCCTGGGGTTGTCTGGCGCGATGCTCGGCGGGAGTGTGGCTTGTTGAGTCGTTGGATCTTGAGCAACGTCCCGTCGTGGCTGGTATTGCCGGGACTCGTCGTCCTCGTCGCGGGCGGAGCCGTGCTTGTCCAGATGTACGTCCGGCATCGGT
>DASPOT010000173.1:0-8587 GCA_035625875.1 Mycobacterium sp.
CTCGACCCCGCGACCGCGGCCCGCCGCAGCCGCGCCATCGCCGGCCTCTGCCACGAACTCACCGCCACCCAAACCCGCTACCCCCTCTTAACCGGCTAATAGTGACTGGTAACCAACTCCGACACGCCGGATTTCCTGGGGTGTTTGACTTCTGCTGAGACGTTGGGCATAAGTGTCTGCCATGACGGAAGAGCAGATAGTCGAGTCGTTGCGTGCGGTCGAGCGGCAGGGGCGTTGGTCGTTGGTCGGGCCGGGGCCTGGTGGTGTGGATGTGGTCAACGACTACCTGGGGTATCTGGCCGACCGCGGTTATTCGCCGCGCACGGTGCGCGCCTACGCGTTCGACCTGCTTGCGTTTGGGCGGTGGCTGCTCGCCGAGGGGCTCGCGGTCGAGCAGGTCACCACGCAGGTGCTGCTGCGGTTCCTGGCGTTTTGCCGGGCGACGTCCACTTCGGGTCGGCCGGGCGGCAACGTGTACTCGATCCGCGACGGCCGCAACGTCGGCTACGCGGCGACGACGATCAACCGCCGACTCGCCGCGATTTCCGGGTTGTTCTCCTGGCGCCAGATGCGGGACGGATCGGCGCTCGATCCGGTGCCGCACGGCGGGCCGGTACGCCGCGCGACGTCCGGCGAGCGCAGCGGTCTGCTGGCTCACCTGCGAAAACCCAAGCAGCGCTCGCGGTTACGGGTTCACGAGCCGCGGCGACTGCCGCGCGGTCTGGACCGCAAGGAGGCCACGGCGCTGGTGAGCAGCCTGTGCACCGAGCGGGATCGGGCGATCGCGGGGTTGATGCTGTTGTCCGGGTTGCGGTCGGCCGAGGTGCTTGGCCTTCGGGTGCTCGATGTCGATATCGGCCGCGGCTGGGTGCGGGTGATCGGCAAGGGCGACAAGGAGCGGCGGGTGCCGCTGGACCCGGACGTGGCCGCGTTGATCCAGACCTACCTATTCGCCGAACGTCCGGAATCCGATTGCGACACATTGTTTCTGGTTGCGAAGGGCCCGAACCGGGGCAAGCCGCTGACCGCGGCCGGGTTGCGCACGATCTTCCGCTACCACCGGGGGAAGGCCGGGGTGCCGGCGGGGCATCCGCACGCGCTGCGGCATACCTTCGGTACCGCGTTGGCCGAGGCCGGGGTGGACCTGGCGGTGCTGCAAGCACTGATGGGCCACGACCACGTCGACTCCTCGGCCGCCTACATCCATCTGTCCCCGGCGCACGTGCGCGCCGCCTATGATGCTGCCCGCGACCGCCAGCGCGCCCGGTAGTGCCGCTGCGGGGAGGCTGCTGCCACCCGGGCCAGAGCTCTGTGAGAGCTACCGTGCCGCGTTGGCCGCGCGGGGTTTGGGGAACCGCTCGTTCCTGGGCGCCCGAGCCTTCCTGAACCGCTGGCCCGACCCGCAGCGGTGGGCCGAACAGCCATTACCGGTGCGGCTGGCCACGCCTTCATCCGCCAAGCCGCTGCTGACCTACCTGATGCTGGCCGGTTTCCTGCGGCCGGGCTACGACTATCTGCTCGAGCGCAGGCTGCGCACCATCCTGCGGGATGCACACACCAGCCCGTTGGCCGGTGATGTGACACGATTCCTCTCCGCGGCAACCGAATTGGGGTACGCGACCCAGATCGCGGACGGGCTGGCCAGCCAGGTGGCGGTGCGGATGCTGATCCAGACCGGCCGCCCGCTTAGCGAGTTCGGTGACGCGGATATCGCCGAGTTCACCGCCGCGATCACCGCGCGCGAGCAGGCACACGGACGCCAACTCAAGCACTACCGCACCGCGTTGCACGCCAGCCGCGGTGTGCTCTACCACCTGCACGGGCAGCTCACCCCGCCCACCAAGAATCCCGCGCACCCGCGTTGGCCGTGGCGACGGCACTTCACCGGTGTCCCAACAGCAGTGGCTGATTCGATGGTGGCCTACCTGGAATGTGCGTCGGGCACCCGCACCCGAGCGACCGTGCTCGGTATTGCCTGTCGCCTAGGGCATTTCGCGCGGTTTCTCACCGAAGTCGATCCGACGTTCACCTCGTTGGCCGTACTTGATCGGCAACGCCACATCGAGCCGTATCTGGCCGCGGTGGCCGCCGCCCGCAAGCCCCGCACCGGAACGACCTTGTCGGCCTCCGAGCGGCGCTCGCGGATTCTGACCGTCGGGCGGTTGATCGATGACATCAATGAATGGGGCTGGGCCCAAGCACCCGGGCGCAAGCTCGTGTTCGCGCGTGATGTCCCGCGGCTGCCCAGGGCGCTGCCCCGCTACTTGCCCCCTGACGCCGACCGGCGGCTCTCAGCCGCGCTGCAGGCCTCGCCGAACCGGCTGCGCGCCGACGCGTTGCTGTTGCTGCGGGCCACCGGGATGCGCATCGGCGAGTTGGTCGATCTGGAACTGGACTGCGTGCACGAGGTTCCCGGCGCGGGGGCATGGTTGAAAGTCCCGTTGGGCAAGCTCGACACCGAGCGGATGGTGCCCATCGACGAGGAGACCCTTGAGCTGGTCGACCGGATCGTCGCGCATCGCTCGCCCGGGCGGCCGCTGCCGCACCCGCGCACCGGCAAGGCGGTCCAGTTCCTGCTCACCCACCAAGGACGCCGTATGTCGGTGGATACCCTGCGCGCCGAGCTTCATCGCGCCGCTACCGATGCTGGGTTGAAATCAGTTACGCCACACCAACTTCGGCATACCTACGCCACCGCCCTGATCAACTGCGGGGTGTCGCTGCAGGCGCTGATGGCGATGCTCGGCCATGTCTCGGCGGAAATGAGCCTGCGTTATGGGCGGCTGTTCGACGAGACTGTGCGCGCCGACTACGAACGCGCGCTCACCCAGGCCAAAGCCCAGCTCGGGCCCGTGCTGCCGTCGCGCACACAGTTGTCTATCACCGAGATCAGCGGCGGCAGCACCGACTGGAAAGACACCCCGACGGTCAAGGCGCGACTGGCCGGCGGGTACTGCCTGCGCACCCCGGCCCAGGGAGCCTGCGTCTACGCCAACATCTGCGAGCACTGCCCGAACTTCCGCACCGAATCGACCTTCCTGCCCATCCTGGCCACCCAGCGCGCCGACGCCGCCGCGCTCGCGGCCGACGCCGACGCCCGCGGCTGGGGCGCCGAAGCCACCCGCCATCGCCGCCTGGTCGAACGCCTCGACCAGCTCACGAACCGGACGGACACGCCATGACCGACGAACCCGCCGTCCGGGTCGAACGCGCCTGCCGGCACCTGCTCACCACCGGCGCCGCCATCACCTTCGACGCGGTAGCCGCCCACGCCGGCATCGGCCGTGCCACCCTCTACCGGCGCCCCGAGCTGCGCGCCATCGTCGAAGAACACCGCCGACACGGCCGCGACGCGCTCACCCTCACCGGATTACAGGTCCAGATCGACCAACTCCGCCTGGCCCTGGAAGCCGTCGCCGCCAAGGCACGCCGTCACGAAGAGCAACTGCGAAAACTCCACCGCCGCGCCGAATAAACCGACCACGCCCGCCGCCACGCACCACGATCGACACCGATTAGCCGGATAACCCGGCACCGACCTCAAGATCAAATACAGCGTCAAAGGCCACGACACCGCATAAACCATCCCACTATGTCAGGAGTCCTGAGGTCAGACAACGGAGGACACAGTGCGACAAGTATGACGGTCATCCCACGTCAGAGCCCATCGCTGCGACAACAGGCGACACATTAGGACGCCACAACGCGGACTGTAAATCCGTCGGCGTATGCCTACGCAGGTTCGAATCCTGCACCTGCCACACACTGCACCTGCCAACCCTGCACCTGCCACTGCACCTGCCACCGCTGCACCTGGCATCTGCCACCGCAGCTCAGAAATCTATCTAGGCAGTCTAGCTATTGAGGCTCCAGGAGCAAAGGGGCTGTGTCCCAGCAGGTGGCGCAGGAGGGCGGGTCCACGGCGTTTGCTGCCGTGTCTCGGCTGCCACGCACCAAGGACCATGGCAGTTGGAACTGGTCGCCCCGGCAGGGGCCGCGGCGTCGTGGCCGCGAGTCCTCGCCGTGGCTCGTGTCACCGAAGCGCGTTGTAGTTAGCTGCGTCCGCAAATCCCATCCCAGCGCCATGCCAGCAGCATGCAAATGGACCGATAGCGCTGTGCTGACCCTTCCACTACCCCGGACCGGATCTGCATCATCTCGCCAGGACGTCGGCCCGACCGGTCACTACGATGGGTGGACAGTTTCGGTTGGAGGGTCCCGGCATGCGCTTCACCTTGCGATCCCCTTGCCGCGCCGTCCGGCGGACGACGCCCGCCACGGCGTGTCCCGCGCCGTGACGACTCAGCTGCTCGACCTCGACGGCCGTGTGGTCGGCCGACGGCAGGAGCTCGCCGAACTCCGGGCCGCCGTGGAAGCGGCGGGACGCGTCGGCGGGGAATGCGTTCTGCTCAGCGGGCCTCCCGGAGTGGGCAAGTCGACGCTCATGCACGCCTTCGGCGTCGAGGTCTCCGAGCGCGATTGCGTGTTTGCCTACGGGAGGTACCAGGACGGCGCGGCGGCACCATACTCGGCGTTGGGAGACGCGCTCGGCTCGATTGTCCGCACCATGGAGGCCACCGGCCCGGCTGAGCGTGACCGTTGGCGTGCGGACCTCATCAGCGAGATGTCGGCGCTTGCCGGCATCGTCGGGGAGCTCGTGCCCGACTTGGCGCAAGTGCTGGGCGCGGCCCCGCATGTGGCTCACCTCGATGCGGCGGATGCTCGGCGGCGGCTGCAGCGCGCCGCCATCCGCCTGGTGTCCACCACCGCGTCCTACCGGCCCGTGGTCCTGGCGGTCGATGACCTGCAATGGGCTGACCGAGACTCGTTGCTGCTGCTGTCCGAACTGTTGACGGTGTCGGTCCGCAACGTGCTGGTCCTCGGAGCGCATCGCGCGGGCGAGTTCGACCCGACCTCAGCGGGCCTCACCTCGGCCAGCCTCCGCCGCATCGACCTCGCCCCGCTCTCCCGCCAGGATCTCGAGGAGCTGCTCGCTGCCGTGTGCGGCCGCGGGGTCGAGCTAGACGACGTCGCCGCCGAGTTCCACCACCGAACCGGGGGCAATCCCCTGCAGGTCCGTCAGCTGCTGTACCGCGCGCAACGAGAAGGCGCGCTCACCCCCGTCGGCGCGGGGGGGCGCCCGACCTGGGACCTGCGCGTCCTCACGTCGATCGAGATCACTGCCACGGCCGCCGAGTTCCTCGGCCACTACCTCGGCCAGCTACGCACCATCGACCGGGCGGTGTTGAGTTCGCTGGCGTGCATCGGTGGCGAGTTCGACCTCGCCGACGCAACTGCAGCGGCCGCGCAACCGGCCGACGTCGTGGCCCAGGCACTCTGGTCGGCTCTCGAGCTTCGCCTGCTCGAGGCCGTCGACAGCCGTGGCCAGCGGATCGCCAACACGATCAGCCGTGAGGCCCGGTACCGCTTCAGCCACGACCGGGTGGCCGAGGCGGCGCGGGACGGCATGTCCGATGACGCCCAGCGCGAGACGCACCTGCGGATCGGTCGTCGGCTGGCCGAGCAAGGCGACGACCGGCTATTCGAGGCCGCCCGCCACGTCGGCATCGGCGGTTACCGGCTGGCCGACGACGAGCGCATCCGGTTCGTCGACGTGCTGCGGCGCGCGGCACGGAAGGCCCGTGCGCAGGCATCCTTCCCGCTAGCCCTCGAGTGCTGCCGAAACGGTCTGGGCCTGCTCGGTGAGCAGCGCTGGACTGCTCACTTCCCGCTGACCCGAGAGCTGCAGCTCGACGCCGCCGAAGCCGCCCTGCTGGTGGGCGACGCGGAGACGCTGCATCGGCTGCTCGACGAGGCCGAAAAGGTTCTGCACGAGCCGGCCGACCGCGCCCGACTCGCCTACCTGCAGCTCAAGGGGCGGGTGGCACAGAACCGTCTCCAAGAGGCGCTGGAGACCGGGTTGCGGGCGCTCAAGGAGCTCGGCGAGCCGCTGCCACACGATGCGGGCAAACCACGGATGGCCAACGCGGTGGTGCGGATAAAGCTCACAATGCGCCACTGGACCACCGAACGGCTGCTGCGGCTACCGCACTGCCAGGACCGGCGCGTCATCGAGATTCAGCGGATCCTCGCTGAGCTGCGCAGCATGTCCTACATCGTCCGGCCGAACCTCTTTCCCCTGATCGTGCGCAAGCAGCTCGACCTTACTTTGACCTACGGCCACACCCCCAGCTCCCCGACGGTGCTCACCAGTTGCGGGCTGCTGCTGGTGATGACGGGCGACCGCGCCGGCAGCCAGCGCTTCGGCGAGGTTGGCCTGCTGCTCACCGACCGGGCGGAGTTCCGGGAGGCCCGGCCGGAGACGCTGTTCATGTACCTGAACTTCATCCGCCACTGGCGACACCCCCTCCGCGACGGCCTGGGCCAGCTCCGTGAGGCCATCGAGGAGGCACTCGACCACGGTGACCAGGAGTACGCCGGATTCCTGGCCGCGGTCCTGCTCTCACAATCATTCTGGGTCGGCCGCCCGCTGGCAGAGATCGACGCCCTCGCCCAGTCCCTCATTCCCGAGATCCGTTCCCAACCGGTGCCCAGCGCGCTTTGCCAGGCCACCCAGCAGCTTTGCCTCAACTTGATGGGCCGCAGCGACGATCCGTTCCTCCTCGCCGGCGAGAGCGGCTACGACGAGAGGGAGGTGTTACCGGCGGCCCGCCGCGAGGGCGACGAGGTGGCCCTGAGCGCAGCCGCGACCGTGAAACAGGGCCTGCACTTCTGGTGTGGCGACCACGCCGGCGCCGTTGGCGTGGCGGACGAGGCCGTCGAGCACATCGGTGGGATGGCCGGCACCGCGATCCTGCAACTGATCCACCTGACCAGCGCCCTGAGCAGGATCCATGTTGCGCCGGGTGAGAGCTCGACCAGGAAGTCGGTGCGGCGGGCACTAGCGCTGCACCGCACATGGGCGGCCGGCGCACCGGCCAACTACGCGGCACCGTGTGCGCTGCTCGAGGGTGCGTGGGCGCGAGCGCGCGGGCTACATAGCAAGGCGGAGCGCTACCTAGACCGGGCCATCGAGCTTGCGGAGGAGCACCAGCTCCCGCTGATCGGCGCGCTCGCCCGCGAGGAGGCCGCGACCCTCTACGCCCAGACCGGTCGGCCGACGCTTTCCGAGCAGATGCTGCGGTCGGTGCAGCAGCGCTGGCTGGGTCTGGGTATGGCGGTGCGCACGGACCGGCTCGCGCGGGCGCATCCGTGGCTACTCAGCCGCGATCTCGTCCAGGCGGGCTCGGCGGGGATCGACCCCGTCGGCGCGCACCAGGTCGTGCACGCGCTACCGACAGCGCGGACCCCGGACGGCTTGGCCAAGATCCTGCTCGGCACGGTTGCGGACACGACCGGCGCGGCCCGCGTTCTGCTCCTCACCGGCGAAGGGGAACAGCTTATGGTCCGGGCCGTCCGGGAGCGCGGTGACACCACGACGGTCGATGGGCCGTGGACCGAGGTGAGCCATGACCGCTCCATCGTCCGGCGCGTGGTGGACAGGGGCCGTCCGCTCATCGTCGCGGCCGATCCGGTCCGCCCGGGCAACGGGCCAGCCGGACGGCACCAGCGCCAAGCGGCGATCCCGACCACCCTCGCCGTTCCGGTACGGGTGCAGGACAAGACGATCGGCGTGATCTACGCCGAGCATCACGAGCCGGGCAGATGCTTCACTCCCGGCGACGAGGAGGCGGTCGCCTTCCTGTGCGCCCAGGCAGCCGCGCCGTTGTGGAACTTCGAGCTCGAGGCACGGTTGCGGGCGGCCGACGAGCACCGGCGGTCGCTCATGGACGTCCAATCGAGGTTCGTGCCTAACGAACTGCTGCGCATCCTCGACATCGACGACCTGCGCCGTGTCCGCAGCGGCTACCGGGTCGAGCGCCAGATGACGGTCCTCATCTCCGACATCCGGGGATACACGACCCTGCTCGAGGACATGAACGTGTTCGAGGCGAGCAACCTGACGATGGGGTTCCTGCGGGCTGTCGAGGTGCCGATCATCACCTGCAACGGCATGATCCAGGACGTGCGCGGGGACGAAGTCGTCGCCGTCTTCGAATCGGAGCCGGACAACGCCGTCTGGGCCGGGCTGGCGATGCTGCGCTCGTTGCGCGAGCACAACCGGGAGCGGCTGGCGCTCGGCTCCGAGGAGCTGCGGGTGGGAATCGGTATCAACACCGGCGCCGTCGGGGTTGGGCTCGTCGGTGGGGTGAACCGCATGGTCCTCACCATCGTCGGTGATGCGGTGAACCTGGCCGCGCGCATCGAGAGCGCCAACAAACGCTACGGCTCGGCCCTGCTTATCTCCGACGCGACCTGTACCCGCCTCGCGAAGCGGGACCAATTCGACATCCGTCGGATGGAGCGCGTCATGGTGGTCAACCGGCGCCAACCGGTGACGATCTACGAGGTCTACGACGAGGACCCGGCGCCGCTGCGCGCGGCCAAGCGGTCCGCGCAGCCCGCTTTCGACGAGGCTTTTAGGCTGTTCGACGCCGGCGACGCCGACCAAGCATGCGCCGCCTTCGAACGATGCCGCCGGTTGCTGCCCGACGACCCGATCGCCGCACTGCACCTGGCGCACTGC
>DASPOT010000174.1:0-10612 GCA_035625875.1 Mycobacterium sp.
AACAAAATCGGCGAGCGTTTTTCCCTCGCCCCGCACACCCAAGGCACCGTAACGCGCACCGGTCAGCTCAACCGCCGCCCCGACAATCTTCCGCAATGTCTCACGCAGATCCAGACCGGAGGCAACCATCAAGATCGCCTCAATCAACCGGTCCAGCCGGTCGCGGACCGTGACGATCTCCCCAATACGGTCGCGTACCTCGCTGAGCAGCTCGCGCATCTGTAAGTGGCCGAGTATTCGTTCGATCCTCGGGACGGTGTCCCTCCCGGCGTCGCTCACGAAATGAATTCTCCCACCCTAAACCGTCGAGTTCCAGTACCCGGAAAGAGCCCGAAACGACGATTATGACAGAGTGAAATTCGCGGGAAAGCAGATTCTATTGCGACAGAGAGGGTTCCGCTGCTCGGATAGCTCGATGGAGAGCTCGCGGTCGATGATCGCGAATGTCTTGATCGGCTCCCAGCGATTCAGTTCCATGTTCAGCGCGTCGATATATCCAGCGATCAGTTCCCGCGTCTTCTCATCGCGGGCTCTCTCGGTGAAGGACTTAGCCGCCAGGCCCTGCTTGCCGGCCCACTCGATGATCGCCTCACTGTCAAGGCCGACCAGCGTTGGCTTCCTTGACAAATGAACCGCCTGATGGACACGAGGCAGACGGCTTGCTGCCCGCGACGGCAGTTCCCAGACCGGCGGATCCCCCCGACCATGCGCGCCACGTACGCCGCTGGATTCATCGTGGCCCCCTTGTTGAGGGTCCTTCGTCGCTGCGCTCACCCGCCAAGGACCCAGGGCTGTTGGTTGAGTCGGCGGCTACCCAAGCGGAAGTGGTTGACGCGTCGGAACTTGGAGGTTGTTCATGAGCCGTGCACGTGGACATCGGTCTGTGGCCTGGGCGCCAGAATCCAGCCAGTACTGTACATCGAGTGTCCGTGCACTGCGGGTAGCTACCGTCGAGGTGCAACAGAGGAACTGACGAGATGACAGCTGTATCAACCGATCGCCGTCGCCAGTTACTGCCGAACGGGCGCGCCTCGGGTTTGTGGCGCTGGCTGTCAAGCAGGCTGATGTGAGCGCCGTCAGCACGGAGGAGCTGGCGGCGCTGGATATGTTCGCCGATATCCCGGTCGAGAACCTTGTAGCCCTGGCTGCCAATCTGCAGCCGTTGCATGCCACCGCCGGCGCGGTGCTGATGCGGCAGGGTGAGCAAGCGATGTCGTTCACAATCATCGCGTCCGGTCGAGTCGAGATCAGGCATGTCGGCCCGGATGGGCGCGTCGCCGTAACCGAGCTGTCCCCAGGGCTGATCGCCGGGGAGATCGCTTTGCTGCGACACGCACCCAGAACGGCGACCGTGATCGCGAAAGATGACGTACGCGGCTATGTCGGATACAACGACGCTTTCGAGTGCATGCTGGCCATGCCGGCCATCGCTGAGCGGATGGTCCGCACCGCGCGGCAGCGGCTAGCCGCATACATCACCCCGATCCTGGTAGGGGTCGACGACGGCGCCGAGCTGCTGTTGCGCCCAGTCCGGCCCGGCGATGCCGAGCGTTTCGAGAGCAATGGGGCATTCTCGCGGGAAACCCTCAACCGGCGTTTCCTGTCGTCTTACGCGCTCACCGAGGCACGGCTGGCCTACCTGTTCGAAGTCGACTACGTCGACCACTTCGTTTGGGTCGTGACCCGTGGTGTCGACGGGCCGGTCGTCGCCGACGGCCGGTTCGTCCGCGACAAAGATGACCCCGCTTCGGCCGAGGTTGCGCTTACCGTCGCCGACGACTACCAGCGCCGGGGTATCGGGACGCTGCTGCTCGCTGCGCTCGCAATCGCGGCGCGCACCGACGGCATCGAGCGGTTTCACGCCTGGGTGTCTTCCGACAACAAGGCCGCTCGCGCGTTGGCGCACAAGTTTCACCCCCGCTGGGAGCACGAGGAACCCGGGGTGGTCAGCACGACGATGGAGATCCCCGCCCTCGACGACCTGCCCGTCGATAACGACGCATGCCGGCAGATCCAGCACGTGGCCCGCCAGGTGATCCATGCACTCGACTGAAGCGACTCAGCCGTGCGGGAGGTGACCAACGCCCCGAGCCAATGGTGTCTTTGCGCCCTTACCGGCCGGCGAAGTACCCCCGCAGCATGGACACATCGAAGCCGCGGTGACAAGGGAAGGTAACGCCATGAAGTCGCCGGCTGAACGGGTCACCGGCTCCCGGGCTGCCTCCTGACCGATGGCAAGCGAAGAGCACGCCTTCCCCGTCCTCGCACTAGTGCAAGACCTTGTCGCCGAGGTCCACCCCCACGCCGCGCCGCCCACCATTACGCTGGACAGCCCGTTCGAGGACCTGGGCATCGGCAGCCTGGAGCTCGCCGAACTGCTGCGGCGGGTCCAAGACGAGTTCGGGGTCGCGCTGCCCCCGCACATCCTGGCCAGTGCGGAGACGCCGCGTGACCTCGTAGAGGCCGTCGCTCGCGGGCGTCCCGCTGCGGGGGAGGACCGCGGCATGGCCTCTCCCCCGGCCGCCGCGCCGGCCGGCCTGGCGCCAGAGGCGGCGTTGACCCTAAACGACGTCCTCGACTGGCATGTCAGCGCGACCCCGGACCGCACGCACATCCGCATCCTCGATGAGTCTGGCGGCGCCGCGGACCTGACGTATGCGGCGCTGCACCAGGAGGCGGCCGCCGTGGCCGCGGGGCTGCTGGCGCACGACGTCATGCCCGGCGAGACGGTCGCTATCATGTTGCCCACCTGCCGGGCGTATTTCGCCACCTTCGCCGGTGTGGTCCTCGCAGGTGCCGTGCCGGTACCCGTCTATCCGCCGGCCCGGCCTTCCCAGTTGGCGGACCACCTGCGTCGCACCGCCGGCATCCTGGCGAACGCGCGAGCCGCGCTGCTTGTCACCGTGCCCGAGGCGGTTACCCTCGGCCACCTACTGCGATCGAACGTCGAAAGCCTGCGGCATGTCGTCGTCCCCGAATCCCTCACGGGCGCAGGCGAAGGCGCCATTCCGCGACCGCGATCCGACGACCTGGCGCTGGTGCAGTACACCTCGGGCAGCACCGGCCAGCCCAAAGGGGTGGCGCTCACGCACCGGAACCTGCTCGCCAACATCCGGGTGATGGGCCAGGCTGCGGCGGCGTCAGGGGCGGACACGTTCGTCAGTTGGCTGCCGCTGTATCACGACATGGGTCTGATCGGCGCATGGTTCGGGTGCATGTATTTCGGCGTCCCGCTGGTGGTGATGAGCCCCCAGGCTTTCCTCATCCGCCCGTCACGTTGGCTGTGGGCGGTCCACGCCAACCGGGCCACGATGTCGGCCGGCCCGAACTTCGCCTACGAGCTCTGCCTGGCCAAGATCCGCGACACCGAGATCGAAGGACTCGACCTGAGCTCGTGGCGGTTGGCCTACAACGGCGCCGAGCCGGTCAGCGCCGTGACGATCGAGCGGTTCGCCGATCGCTTCGCCCCCTATGGGTTCCGGCGGGAGGCGATCACCCCGGTGTACGGGCTGGCCGAGTGCTCGGTCGGGCTGGCTTTCCCACCTCTGGGCCGTGGCCCGCTCATCGACCGCATCCGCCGCGACACATTCGTGCGTTCCGGACGGGCCGAGCCAGCGAAGCCGGGTGAGCCGGACGACCTCCGTTTCGTCGCTTGCGGCCGACCGCTGCCAGGCCACGAAATGCGGATCGTCGACGCCGCAGGCAACGAGCTGGGCGATCGCCGTGAAGGCCGCATCGAGTTCCGCGGCCCGTCGGCGACCGCCGGCTACTTCAACAACGTCCGAGCGACGCGTTCGCTGTTTCACGACGACTGGCTCGACACCGGCGACCTCGGCTATGTGGCCGGCGCCGATATATACGTCACCGGTCGGGTCAAGGACATCATCATCCGGGCCGGCCGCAACCTGCACCCTGCCGAGCTCGAAGAGGCGGTCGGCAACCTCAAAGCTGTCCGCAAGGGGTGTGTCGCCGTGTTCGCCTCTCCCGACCCCACCGGCGGCGCCGAGCGGCTCGTCGTTATGGCCGAGACCCGAGCGACCGGAGACGACGCTCGCGCCGCGTTGCGCTGCGAGATCGCCGCCACGACGGTGGATCTGCTGGGGGTGGCGCCCGACGACGTAGTCCTGGCGCCGCCGCGCACGGTACTGAAGACCTCGAGCGGCAAGATCCGGCGGGCCGCCAGCCGGGAAATCTACGAGGCAGGGAAGATCGGGGCCCGACCGCGGGCACTGTGGTGGGAGTTGGCCCGTCTCCGCCTCCGTGGAGCCGCGCCGTCGCTGCGCCGCGCTCGTCGCGCGGCGACCGCTGTCGCTTTCGCCGCTTACGCGTGGATTGTGTACGCGGTCCTGGGGTTGTCGGTGGTCGTCCTACTGGCGCTGGTACCCAGGATGCAGTGGCGGTGGCAGATGGCCTCGCGGGCGGTTCGCCTGCTGGCCCGCCTCACCGGAACGGCGGTCAAGGTGCACGATCTCGACCGCCTCCCCGACGGGCCCTCGATCATCGTGGCCAACCATCCCAGCTGGATCGACGCGCTCGCGCTCGCCGCGACACTGCCAGATTCCTTCCACTTCGTTGCCGGCGAGGTGTTTCGGCATCAAGTTCTGATCGGGTTCTTGCTCAGGCGGCTCGGTACCCAGTTCGTCGAACGCTACGAGCGCGAACACAGTGTCGCCGACACCGACCGGCTCGTTGCGCTGGTGCGAGCCGGCCAGTCACTCGTCATCTTCCCGGAAGGTCGCCTGGCCCGTGCCCCCGGGTTGCGACCCTTCCACATGGGTGCATTCGTCGTGGCCGCCGAGGCCGGTGTGCCAACCGTCCCCGTCGCCATCCGCGGGACGAGGGCAATACTGCGTCCCGAGCACCACTTTCCGCGACGAGGAGCTATCGACATCGCCGTTGGCCAGCCGCTGCAGCCTGCAGGCACAGACTGGGCTGCGGCAATTAAGTTGCAGCGCGCCACGCGGAACGCCGTCCTGCGCCTCTCGGGGGAACCGGACGTCGAATGATACTGCCCGGTAGGCCAGGAATCCGGCCTGGCTGCGCCGCAATCCGGAGAAAAGCCTGCACCGACAGCGACTTAGCCTTAGTGTGGCAGCAAACGACATCGGCGTCGGACGGGACTTGGTCATGGCTGGTGGGTGCGACATCGATATCCGCGTGGAACACACGGCTGGATCTATGGTGCTGCTTTCGCCGGCGGGGATCTTGGATTCTGCGTCCTATCTGATGGTGCGAACCGCGCTGGTGAAGGCCGCCGTAGAGGAGCCGACGGCGGTGTTGATCGATGTGGACGAGCTTATTGTTCCGGCGGCGTCGGCGTGGTCGGTGTTGACAAGCGCCCAGTGGATGGTCTCGGCCTGGCCTGGTGTGCCTATCTGCGGTGTCACCACGCGCCCGACCGTGCACGCCACGCTGGTGGCCAACCGGATCATCCGTTGGGTGCCGTTCTTTCACTCCCGCGAGGCTGCGGTCGCCGCCGTGGCCACGGGTAACATAACGCATTGTTACCGCCTGTGCGCGTTGCGACAGCTGCCGCGGCATGCGGCCAGCCAGGCAGTTGCGCGGGAGTTCATCCACGAGTTCCTGCTCACCTGGTCACATCCGGAGTATCTGCACGCCGCCGAGGCGGTTGCCAGCGAGCTGATCCGTAACGTGTTGGCACATACCCAAAGCGCGCCGCGGATACGGCTGGAGCTGGATGGCGATCGGCTGATCATCGCCGTCGCCGACGAAAGCCCCCAGCCGGCAGTGCGACAAGAACCGGCCGGCGGCACGCTGCGGTTTTCGGGTTTGGGTGTGGTGTCCACCTTGTCGCGAGTCTGGGGCTGCCACCCCACCGGCACAGGCAAGGTGGTGTGGGCCGTCATCGAGCCCGTTGAGCGCCCTGCGGTGACGTCGGAATAGCGTCCCTGCCGGCATCGTTGGGCCAGCACGACGGGTGTTAGCCGAATGGTGAGCCGTCCAGGTGGCTGACAACATCGGCGAGCGGGCGACGCGGGGTTGGCGGAAGAGGATCGGCATTGATCGGCGCCCGACCGATGCGCAGCAGCATCTGGGGATAGCCGTGGCCGCCGAACACCTCCGAGCTGACCCGCTCTCGGGTGGTCCCGATCTCTAACGGCTCTGTAACGGGGCAGCAGGCCAAGCCCAAAGCGGTCGCGGTGAGCAGCACCAAGCTGGTTGCCTCACCGGCTCGAAGGTACGCGAGTTGATCGTCGGCCTCGGTGCCCAAAGCCACAACCATGGCCACCTCGTCCCCTGGAGCCACGTTGGCCGGCTGAGCCACGGCGGGGCGGGCGAACACCCGCCCTGAACCCGGAGCCGTGGCTTCCGGCGCCGGGGCATTTTGTGCCGGAACACCCTCGGCTGACCCGTGGCGCCCACTCGATACACCTAGTTCGCCCAGATCGTCGTCATCGTTCGGGTAGTGCCATACAGCTTGGGCCACAATCTCATTCAACCACGAAACCGCCTCGACTCGACGCAGCATCACCCCAAGTCGGGCCGCGCGGGCTGCCATCAGCGCAATATCGGCGACCGGCACTGGCCAGCAGCTGTAGACCCGCCGATCCGCTCGCCTGCGCGGTATCGCTGCGGCCAGCACGATGTCCAAGTCTGCGGCTCGGGAGGGGTAAAGTTCTATCGCGGCAACGTGATTGGTGTCGGCGGGATCGGGGAATCGGTGCACCCGTGATCCCCAATCCTGCACCGCCAAGCCCACAACGCAATGGTGCAGCGTGGCGCCACAGCTGATGATCAGATCCCGGTCCAGGTCGGTGCGGGGACGGTGCCGATCTGGATCGGAATACAAGTGCAGACTTTGCGGGCCGACCTTCCAGCGCCACGGCTGTGAGTTTCGTACCGACGGTGCGCGGATAGCCAGCGCCAGCGCCGTGCAGATGCTGTGCTCGTCGGGAAACTCTGTGCTCACGCCACGTCGCCTTTCTCGCCGAGCGGTTCCCGTCTGTTCAAGGCTGGTGTGATCACTTAGGCCATGCCAGGGCCGAAAGCCCCTTAAACGTGAGGCAATTTGTCGTACTCCCGGCATGCGATATGTCCTGAGCCGTGGCTCCGGCCGCGCGGTGGACGCAGCAGCGAGGTGGCAATAATTCCAATCCCTACGCTCGCGTTGCTGGCGGGCGTATACCAGTTGCACGCCGACCGGTCAGCCGGCTACGTGCGTTCGAGCGAATCAACCGCGAAGTGCTCGCGGCGCTGCAGTTCTACGGGCACAAAGGTTGGCTGGACAAGCCAAGAGGATTTTTCGTTGAGCCCCCGCCGCTTTCGGATATCACGATCCAGCAGGTCAAGCGAGGCAGACGTTCCGCGACGTGGTACCCGACATCGACACGCTGATACCCCTGACCGAGAAGTGTCTGACCGAACTCGAAGCGGCGGTAGGGCAGGCCGCCCTCCGGGCGCTGGAGTAAGGCCAGCTGTTGACCGACGGCGCTAAGGTAGCGCAGGCGCCAGCCGAAGGCGTGGCCGAGCGTGAGCCCGCCCCAGAGCGCCCCGGCCCCAACTGCGTGTCGCGGTCCACCGGCATCGCATCGGCGCTCATTATCCGCAAACCTCCCTGGCCGCCAAATCGCCTGCTGGATAGGGCCGAAAGTCCTTACACCGCATGCAGCTTGTCGAGAGCGATGCCCTCTCGATCAGTCGATCAGTCGTAACGGTGCGGCCGGCTCACGCTCGCGTGCATAGACCCGCCGGCCGTCCCGCCGTGGTGGCGTCCCGACCGCCTCGAATGTCAACGAGCAATGAAATTGCGTCACCACGACCGGGAAATCTGTTGTCAAGGCGTCGGATTAGATATTCGGCAACCGCGCGTCAGTGCTCGTCGTAGTGATCGCCGTGCGGGGCGTGCCGGCATCCGTCGTGAATGTAGTCGACGTGATCGCGGTGCGGAACGGCGACGTGACCGCAGCCCTCGCCGTGTAGGTGGTCATGCCCCTCGTGTGTCGCGTGGCCGCTGGCGGGTTCGCATTCGTCGTAGTGATCGCCGTGGCGCCGGTGCAGATGGCCGTCGTGCGCGTAGTCGACGTGGTCACCGTGCGGCACCGCCACATGCCCGCAGCCCTCACCGTGGGCATGGCCATGATCGACGTGTTCGAGGTGATCTGTCGTTGTCATACTTCCTCCTGGCAGCTGGACGAGTCTCAGCCTAGGTCTACCGGCACGTACCAAACACCATAATCGCGGACCGGTGCGAAAGCCGCTTAAAGTCATCGCCTTTCGCGCGTGATACACCCTTTGTGACGACGTCGATCACCTTACCCGGCCATGTCCGCCCGATCGCGGTAGTCAATAGCGACTATTCGCTTCGATTCGCAGCTGCCACGGTTTGAGACGGACCAACGGTCTGCTATATCGACTTTCGGTCTGGTATACCGACCGCTGGCCGGAATCTACGGCGAAGAAGAACGGCGCCGGTTGCTGCGCTGGTCATGGTGATCGTCGTCGTGCTCGCGCTCACAAGCGCTCGCCCGATGCCCATGGCAATAGTGCCGTTCTGGTTGGTTCCGTCCAGCGGGCGAACGACACGCACTTGCACCGATGTGTCCGATGTGTGACGTTGTGACTGTACCCTTGGTGACTTCCGGCCCTATCCGCTAAGTGTGCATCGCCGAAACGATGACTTCACAGGCATGGCTGCGGCCAATCTCGGAAGCGAAGGAAGCGCTATGGCAACTAGCGGTGGGGATCCGCAATTGTTGACCGACTCTGACCTTGAAGCGCTGGCCTGGCAATTCCTCAACTCGGACTATGTCGGCGACGCGTATGCCCAGCGGCCACTCGATCAACGCCTCCACAACTTCCTCCGGCGCAGCGGCCTGATCCGCGTCGCCGACAACGGCGACCTCTACAACATCATCCTCGACCGCGTCATGAGCTTCATCAGCCGCCGTCCCGGCAGGGCGAACAAGTCGCCTGCCGCGGGGGTCCACGTTGGCCGATCGCCAGTTCAACGAAGTGACCACACGCTCCCGCGTGATGGGTGGTTCCGGCTCAACAAGGGCGCACCCTAGCTTCGGGCGCCTGGGCGTGCTACCGGGAATCTCGACGGTGCGGACCACGTGGCTGGGACTAGAGGCCGCGACGCCACTCGACAGGCTACGAGAGGAGCAAGAATGAACATGCCGAAGTACGTGCGCTTCTTCGAGGAGATCGGCATCGAGGATGTTCCGCTGGTCGGCGGGAAGAACGCCTCGCTCGGCGAGATGTACCGCAAGCTGTCGGGCGAGGGGGTGCTGGTACCCGACGGCTTCGCCGTCACTGCGGAGGCCTACCGCCGGGTGCTCGAGTCGGCGGGGGCCTGGCAACGGCTGCACGCCGCCCTCGACGGACTCGATCCAAGCGACGTCGCCGACCTGGCACGCCGTGGAAAGCGGGCCCGTGAGGTCGTCTACGGCGCGGGGCTGCCCACAGACGTCGCCGACGACGTGCTCGCCAGCTATCGACGGCTGCAGCAGGAGTACGGCGAGGATGTAAGCCTGGCGGTGCGTAGCTCGGCGACGGCGGAGGACCTGCCGACGGCGAGCTTCGCTGGCCAGCAGGAAACCTATCTGAACATCCGGGGCGAGGAGAGCCTGCTCGACGCCTGCCAGCGCTGCTTCGCGAGCCTGTTCACCGACCGGGCCATCCACTACCGCATCGACCAGGGCTTCGACCACTTCAAAGTCGCGCTGTCGATCGGCGTGATGAAGATGGTGCGCTCGGACCTCGCCTCGTCGGGCGTCATGTTCTCGCTCGACACCGAGTCCGGCTTCCGCGATGTCGTGTTCATCACCGGCGCCTACGGCCTTGGCGAGAACGTCGTGCAGGGCGCGGTCGATCCGGACGAGTTCTACGTCTACAAGCCCACCTTCGCCGCGGGCCACCGTGCCGTGTTGCGCCGCCTGCTCGGAGACAAGGCGATCAAGATGGTCTTCGTCGAGGGCGAGACGAAGCAAACGACTCGCAACATCCCCACGCCCAAGGCCATCCGCGAGCAATTCTGCCTCGGCGACGAGGACGTGCTCGAACTGGCCGATTACGCGATCAAGATCGAGCGCCACTACGGCAGGCCGATGGACATCGAGTGGGCGAAGGACGGCATCGATGGACGGCTGTACATCGTGCAGGCCCGGCCGGAGACCGTCGCCTCCCAACGCCGGGCGACCACCCTGGAAAGCTATGTGCTCGAAGGCTCTGGTGAGGTGCTTGTCGAGGGCCGGTCGGTGGGCGAGAAGATCGCATCGGGACCGGCTCGTTTGATCGAGAACCTGGCCCGCCTCGCGGAGTTCAGGCCCGGCGAGGTGCTGGTGGCCGACATCACCACACCGGACTGGGAGCCGGTGATGAAGACCGCGGCCGCGATCGTCACCAATCGGGGCGGGCGCACCTGCCACGCCGCGATCATCGCCCGCGAACTCGGGATCCCCGCCGTGGTGGGTTCGGGCGACGCCACCGCGCGCGTGCCCACCGGCAAGACCGTCACCGTGTCCTGCGCCGAGGGCGACACCGGCCGCGTCTACTCCGGAGAGGTTCCGTTTTCGGTCGAGCAGACCGAAGTGACCGGCCTTGCGCGGCCGGCCACCGAGATCATGATCAACCTCGGCAATCCCGACCT
>DASPOT010000175.1:0-33180 GCA_035625875.1 Mycobacterium sp.
GGCGTTCAGCGATTGATCACCGAGAACACCACACTCAAGGGCCGAGTCCACGAATTGGCCCAGGAAGTTAAACGTTTTCAAGAGCGACTCCAAGCCGCACGTGACAATAACCGTTTCCTCGACAACAGGATCGCGGACCTAGAGGCGCAACTTGTCGACTAACTTGGGGCCTACCGTTTGTGGCAGGCGTCACACCACGGGCGGCCGGTCGCGACCGAGATCGTGCACGGTGCGGTTCGGTTGCCTCGCGGGCCGCACTCGCGACGTAGTCGAACCCGTCGAACCGCTCGACCAGCGACCGCGCCCGCGGCGTTCCAATGTCCATCCAGAAAAGCGTAGGTCAGCAGACCGACAACCCCAGCCCCGCCGCAAGACTTTCCCGCCAACGCGCGACATCCGTCGGCTACATGTGCACCACGGAACCGCGCCCGCCCCAACGGCTTACACATGCCACCGACGAATAGACCAGCTCAAACAGCCCGATCAGGCGGTGCCCTTCCAGATAAGCGGTTGTGACGAAAGCCCGTTTGCCGTGCGGTGTCGTTACGGGTTTAGCTGCGCGCTCATGGTTGGAACCAACGCGGGTTGCTGGCGTTGGGCTGTTCGGGTGTTTCTTCGTTCTCGCGCGCGGGCTCCACGGCACCGTAATTCAGGATCTTCTCGCGCCACCCAAAGCGCCAACGAGGACCGTCGCGTACACGAGTGTGTGACGCAAAAGCGCAGGTCAGACACCACAAACACGCTGTGAGGTTCGGTAAACTCGACGAGTGCGCAGAGATCAGCGTCAGTGCCTTGGAGGCATTGCGAACACCGTTGGAGGACGGCGAAATCCGTCTTGCCCGCCGTGACGGAGTGGCACGCTACCCGGCCCGATTCCAGCTGGTGCTGGCTGCCAATCCGTGCCCGTGCGCGCCAGCGGACCCACGCGATTGCATCTGTGCGCCAAGGGAAAAACGACGCTACCTCGGCAGGCTGTCGGGTCCTCTGCTGGACAGGGTGGACCTTCGGGTGGAGCTGCATCCGGTGCGGGCGGGCGCCTTTTCCCCCGCGGAAGGCGAGTCGACGGCGCAGGTGTGCAACCGGGTGGCGCTGGCCCGTAATGCGGCCGCCGCCCGTTGGCGTCCACACGGATTTCGCACCAATGCCGAAGTGAGCGGGTCGCTGCTACGACGGAAATTCCGTCCCGACAACGCCGCGATGGCGCCGTTGCGCACGGCGCTGGACCGTGGACTGCTCAGCATCCGCGGCGTCGACCGAACACTGCGGGTCGCGTGGACTCTGGCCGACCTGGCCGGCCGGACGTCACCCGGGCTCGACGAGGTTGCGTCCGCGCTGAGTTTCCGCCAACCGGGAGCGCCGCGATGAGCGACGTGTTCGACGCGACGCTGCGTGCGTGGGCCTATTTGTCCAGGGTGGCCGAACCGCCGTGCGCCGAACTCGCCACCCTGGTGCAAGCCGTGGGTCCAGTGGAGGCGGCCGACCGGGTTCGGCATGGGCAGGTTGACGACGAGCTGGCGCGGCACACCGAAGCCAGACGCGGAATCGACCAGGCCGCAGAGGATCTGGAGCTGCTGGTCCGCCGCGGCGGTCGGTTGATCACTGCCGATGATGACGAATGGCCGGTGCTCGCCTTCACCGCATTCGGCGGGGCGGTGGCCCGGGCAAAACCACACGCTAGGCCGCCAATGGTGTTGTGGGCGCTGGGCCCGCAACGCCTCGACGAGATCGCGGAACGCGCGGCCGCGGTCGTCGGAACCCGGGCCGCCACCGCCTACGGCGAGCATGTGGCGGCCGACCTCGCCGCCGGACTGGTCGAGCGCGGCGTCGCGGTCATCTCCGGTGGCGCCTACGGCATCGACGGTGCGGCCCACCGGGCCGCTCTCGCGGCCGACGGCGTCACCGCGGCGGTCCTCGCGGGCGGGCTCGACATCCCTTACCCAGCAGGGCATTCTGCGCTGCTGCATCGCATCGGCGGGCATGGACTGCTGGTCACCGAATACCCGCCGGGTGTGCGGCCGACCCGCCACCGGTTCCTGACCCGCAACCGTCTGGTAGCCGCCCTCGCGAGGGCGGCGGTGGTGGTGGAGGCCGGCCTGCGCAGCGGGGCTGCCAACACCGCCGCCTGGGCGCGAGCACTCGGCCGGGTGGTGGCTGCGGTGCCCGGGCCGGTGACGAGCTCGGCGTCGGCAGGATGCCATGCGCTGCTGCGCAACGGCGCGGAGCTGGTCACCCGCGCCGACGACATTGTCGAGTTGGTTGGCCGGGTCGGCGAGCTAGCACCCGAAGAACCGCGGCCCGCGACCGCATTCGACGCGCTGCCCGATACCGAGCGGCGGGTGTACGAGGCGTTGCCGGGCCGCGGCTCCGCCACCGTCGACGAGATCGCCGTCGCATGCGGGCTGGCACCCGCGCAGGTACTGGGGCCGCTGGCGATGTTGGAGGTGACCGGGTTGGCTGAGCGCCGCGAAGGCTGTTGGCGAATCGTCGGAGGGGGTACACGCCAGGCAGCGCAAACGGCACGGCTCGTATAGTCGACGAGGTCCCGCCCGGCGACGATGCGGGCCGTGCAGCGGTCCGAGGAGCCGGGCCATCGGGCAAGTCTGGACGGGAGGCGATGTGGCGGGTCGACCACTACACACCTTTGAAGTCGTAGCCAGTGAACAACTCACCCCGCGCATGGTGCGGGTGGTGCTTGGCGGTAGCGGCTTCGACACCTTCGTACCGGGCGAGTTCACCGACTCCTACGTCAAGCTGGTATTCGTCGCTGACGACGTCGATGTGGACGGGTTACCGAGGCCGTTGACCCTGGACAGCTTTGCCGGTTTGCCCGTCGAGAAGCAGCCGTCTATCCGCACCATGACCGTTCGCCGCGCCGACCCGGCGGCCCGTGAGATCACCATCGACATCGTGGTACACGGCGAGCACGGGGTCGCCGGCCCGTGGGCGGCCGCGGCCGAGCCCGGCCAGCCGATGTACCTCATGGGGCCCAGCGGCGCCTACAGCCCCGACCCGACTGCCGACTGGCATCTGTTCGCCGGTGACGAGTCCGCGCTCCCAGCGATCGCTGCTGCCCTAGAAGCCTTGCCCGCCAACGCAACCGGTAAGGCGTTCATCGAGATACCCGGGCCCGAGGACGAGATCGCGTTGACCGCGCCCAAGTCGGTGCAAGTGAGCTGGGTCTATCGCGGCGGACGGGCCGACCTGGTCGGTGAGGACCGCGCTGGCGACCACGCCCCATTAATCGAGGCCGTCACGACCACCCAATGGTTACCCGGTCAGGTGCACGTTTTCATCCACGGTGAGGCCCAGGCGGTCATGCACAACCTTCGGCCCTACATCCGCAAAGGGCGTGGTGTGGACGCGAAATGGGCGTCTTCGATCTCCGGTTACTGGCGGCGCGGCCGCACCGAGGAGACGTTCCGGCAGTGGAAGAAAGAATTGGCCGAGGCTGAGGAGGCGGCCGGGGCGAACCGGTAGCGGCTGCGTCCCGCTCGACCTCGGCTGGCATCCTCAGTGGATGGCATTCGGCGACTACCAGTACGAGATCTACCTGCACGGGCTGGCCGGGGTGGTGCCGTCCCTGCCGATGGCCTTTGCGGAATTGGAGGCCAAAGCGGCCGCGGCACTGCCGCCGTCGGTGTGGTCGTACGTCGCCGGCGGTGCCGGTGACGAGCGCACGCAGCGCGCCAACTGTGACGCCTTCGAGCGCCCGCGCGACTTGAGTACCGCCAACTTCCCCCAGCTGCGTGGGCTCTGCCTGAGCAACTACACCAGCGATCCCGTCTTCCGCGCCAGCCTGCAACGCCCGCCCGAGGAAGACCGTCAGGGCGCTGTCCTGCGCTGGGTTCAGGTCTTCGGTAACCCACTGACGTGGGATGACCTACCGTGGCTGCGCTCGCTGACCAATTTGCCGCTGATCGTCAAGGGCATCTGTCACCCCGACGACGCTCGGCGCGCCAAGGACGGCGGCGTCGACGGGATCTACTGCTCCAACCACGGCGGCCGGCAGGTCAACGGCGGCCTGCCCGCGCTGGACTGCCTGCCGGCGGTGGTCGAGGCCGCCGACGGGCTGCCGGTGTTGTTCGACTCGGGGATCCGCAGCGGCGCCGACATCGTCAAGGCCCTCGCGCTGGGCGCCACCGCTGTCGGGATCGGCCGCCCCTACGCCTATGGATTGGCGCTCGGGGGTGCTGACGGCATCGTGCACGTGCTGCGCGCGCTGCTGGCCGAGGCTGACCTGATCATGGCCATCGACGGTTATCCCTCGTTGGCAGACCTGACCCACGATGCGCTGCGTCCGGTCGGATAACAGCGACACGCGCCCGGCTTGGCCCGATGGCACCAATGTGTCTGGGACTGTGGGGGAGTGGACGCGATTCTCGACGAGTTCGACGATTACCTCGCGCTGCAATGCGGTCGTTCGCCCCACACCCGCCGCGCCTACCTGGGCGACCTGCGCTCGCTGTTCGCCTTCCTCGCCAAACGCGGTTCCGATCTGGACGGATTGAGCGTGCCGCTGCTGCGGTCCTGGCTTGCCGTCCAGGCCAGCGCTGGTGCCGCCCGCACGACGCTGGCGCGTCGCACCTCGGCGGTCAAGGCTTTCACCGCGTGGGCGGCGCGGCGCGGCCTGCTGGCCAGCGACCCCGCCGCCAGGCTGCAGGTGCCGAAGGCGCATCGCACACTGCCGGCAGTGATGCGCCAGGACCAGGCGCTGGCGGCGATGGCCGCCGCGAAATCCGGTTCTGAGCAAGGTGATCCGCTGGCTCTGCGGGACCGGTTGATCGTCGAGCTGTTGTATGCCACCGGCATCCGGGTGAGCGAACTATGCGGCCTGGACGTCGACGACGTGGATATCGGGCATCGGCTGCTGCGCGTCCTTGGTAAGGGCGACAAACAGCGCACCGCGCCGTTCGGCGAGCCGGGCGCCGACGCGCTTCGCGCTTGGCTGGCCGATGGGCGTCCCGCGCTGGCTACGGCAGAGTCCGGTCCGGCGCTGTTGCTGGGCGCCCGAGGCCGGCGCCTCGATGTGCGGCAGGCGCGGACTGTCGTGCACCAGACCGTCGCCGCGGTGGACGGCGCACCCGACATGGGGCCGCACGGACTGCGGCACAGCGCGGCTACCCACCTGCTCGAAGGTGGGGCTGACCTACGCGTCGTGCAGGAGTTGCTCGGTCACTCCAGCCTGGCAACCACTCAGCTGTATACCCATGTCACCGTGGCACGGCTGCGTGCCGTCCACGATCAGGCCCACCCCCGGGCCTGACGACGTTGGGTGTGCGTGTAGGGCGGAATTCGCCGCGATCGGCCGCACAGTCGATGCGTTGGGTCAGCCGTGGGGTGGCGGCAGCCGCGTCACCGGATGATCAGGATAAAGCTCCAGACCACCAGGATCGTCAGCACCGCCAGCTGTGGCCACGGCCGCCACGGGGCGTCCTGAATCGCGTACGACATCTCCTTCAACGGCGATGTTTCCGGCGGTGCTGCGCGGTCGTGCGGAACCGGTACGTGGTAGCGGTGGAAATACAACTGGATCAGCGTCGCGCCGATCCACAACCCGCCGAGAAAGCTGACGGCTTCGACCCCCCGCCACAACAGCAGGACCGCCAACGCGATGGTGAAAACCAACACGATGACGTCCGAGGTGGTCGTCGCCGACGGTTTGGCCCCGTAACTCTTATCCAGTGCCGCGCGGCGCCGGCGGTAGGGCAACGCGAAGAACGCGAACTTGGCGAGAATGTGCACACCCAGCAGGGCTACGACGATGGTGGTGAGCGTGTCCAGCATGACGACAGTCTCCTCGTGCCCGTCACCCGGCCAGCGGTTTGAGCCTTATCGGCGTGGCGGCCAACAGGCCGAGCGGGTCAACATAGTCGGCGCGGGACGCCGGACCCCACATCGCGCCCCAGTGCAGACACGCCGCAGCCGCGCAACCCGGATGGCCGGCCACCAACTCGCCGATCACGGTTTCGGTGCTCACCGGTTGGCCGACCCGCACGGCTGCCCGGACGGGCTCGTAGCTGGTGTGCAGACCGCCGGGATGGGCCAGGGAGACCACGGGCCGCCCCGCCAGCAGTCCGGCGAACATCACGGTCGCGCTGCCGGCGGCATACACCGGCTGCCCGGGAGAGCCGGACAGGTCCACGCCGCGGTGCCCGGGATTCCAGTTGGGCGACGGGGCTTCGAATTCCCGCACGACGGGCGGGCGCGGCCGCAACGGCCAGTCCAGACGAGTGCCGTCCGGGTACGCCGGGGCGGCGCAGACCAGCGCCGCTGCCAGGATCAGCACCGTCCACCGCATGTGTCCAGTTCAACGCGGCACCAGCGACAAGGCCAACCACAGCTGTCTGTCCTGTGGACGGCGTCGCCGCTGTGGAAAACGCACCAGCTGGGCCGGTGTAAACTGCTCGTCGCAGCCCGTATCAGCGGGCTGACTTCGCGCGTATGCACCGCGGCCCCATGGGCACGTAACCGCATGCCGGGCGGTCCCGTCACCGGGTTTTCCGTGACGGGTCCGGCATCGCAGCAGACGCCAGGGCCCGGCTTCACCCGATGCCGGGCGACAACCGACACATGAAAGCTGGGCATAGCCATGGCCGTCGTGACCATGAAGCAGCTGCTCGACAGCGGCACCCACTTCGGGCACCAGACCCGTCGCTGGAATCCCAAGATGAAGCGGTTCATCTTCACCGACCGCAACGGCATCTACATAATCGACCTGCAGCAAACGCTGACCTTTATCGACAAGGCGTATGAGTTCGTCAAGGAGACCGTCGCCCATGGCGGGACCATCCTGTTCGTTGGCACCAAGAAGCAGGCACAGGAGTCCATCGCCGCCGAAGCCATCCGCGTCGGAATGCCGTATGTGAACCAGCGCTGGCTGGGCGGCATGCTGACCAACTTCTCCACTGTGCACAAGCGACTGCAGCGCCTAAAAGAACTCGAGGCGATGGAGCAGACGGGCGGTTTCGAAGGCCGCACCAAGAAGGAGATCCTGGGCCTGACCCGGGAGAAGAACAAGCTGGAGCGCAGCCTCGGCGGCATCCGCGATATGAACAGGGTGCCGTCGGCGGTCTGGGTTGTCGACACCAACAAGGAGCACATCGCCGTCGGTGAGGCCCGCAAGCTGGGCATCCCGGTCATCGCGATCCTCGACACCAACTGCGACCCCGACGAGGTCGACTACCCGATCCCGGGCAACGACGACGCGATCCGCTCGGCCGCGCTGCTGACCAAGGTGATCGCCTCCGCGGTGGCCGAGGGTCTGCAGGCCCGCGCCGGTCTCGGCCGCGGTGACGGCAAGCCCGAGGCCGAGGCCGCGGAGCCGCTGGCCGAGTGGGAGCAGGAGCTGTTGGCCTCCGCAACAGCGTCAGCCGAGACCGCTTCCAGCCCGACCGCCGCGGGAGCCGAGCCCCCGGAGGTGGACTTCTACACCGAACCGGAGACCACGGAAGGCTGAAATGGCGAACTACACCACCGCCGACGTCAAGCGGCTTCGGGAGCTGACCGGTGCCGGCATGCTCGACTGCAAGAACGCGCTCGCCGAGACCGACGGCGACTTCGACAAAGCCGTTGAGGCGTTGCGTATCAAGGGCGCCAAGGACGTCGGCAAGCGCGCCGAGCGGGCCACGGCCGAGGGTCTGGTCGCCGCCGAAGATGGCGTGCTTATCGAGCTGAACTCGGAGACCGACTTCGTCGCCAAAAACGCGGAGTTTCAATCGCTGGCGGAGAAAATCGTGAAGGCGGCCGTCTCGTCTAAGGCCGCCAACGTCGATGCGCTCAAGGCTGCGCAGATCGGGGACAAGACAGTCGAACAGGCTGTCGCCGAGCTGTCGGCCAAGATCGGCGAGAAGCTCGAACTGCGCCGCGTCGCACGGTTCGACGGCACCGTCGAAACCTACCTGCACCGGCGATCGGCCGACCTGCCGCCAGGTGTGGGCGTGCTGGTCGAGTACGAGACCGGCGCCGACCCCGAATCGGCTGCCGCGGCCGCACACACGGTTGCGTTGCAGATCGCCGCGCTCAAGGCGCGCTACCTGACCCGCGACGACGTGCCCGACGACGTCGTGGCCAGCGAACGCCGTATCGCCGAGGAGACCGCAAAAGCCGAGGGCAAACCGGAAAAGGCGCTACCCAAGATCGTCGAGGGCCGCCTCAACTGGTTCTTCAAGGACGCGGTGTTGCTGGATCAGCCGTCGGTGTCCGACAACAAGAAGACCGTCAAGGCGCTGCTCGACGAGGCCGGCGTAACCGTGACGCGGTTCGCGCGGTTCGAGGTCGGCCGGGCATAGCCCGGCGACGATGCGGGCCGTGGAATGGCCCGGGGAGGAGCCGGGCAATCGGACTTAGCCCGGCGACGATGCGGGCCGTGGGATGGCCCGGGGAGGAGCCGGGCCCGTATACCCTGCCGCGCCGCGGCTCGGGCGCCGGTTGCTAGCGTCGCTCTCATGCGACACGTGCACGTATTCGGTGACGACGCCCTCGGCGACCTCGACGCGGTCGCCCTCGCCGACGGCATCCAAGCCGGTCGGGTATCCAGGGCCGAGGTCGTCGAGGCGGCCATCGCGCGCACCGAAGCGGTCAGTTCCGCGCTCAACGGTTTGGCATATCAGGCATTCGACCAGGCGCGGGCCAAAGCGTCGGAGACAGGTTCGGAAGGTGGATTCTTCAGCGGCGTTCCAACGTTCGTCAAGGACAACGTCGATGTCGCGGGACTGCCGACGATGCAGGGGACCGACGCGTGGGTGCCACGTCGGGCTGCCGCCGACAGCGAGTTCACCCGGCTGTACCTGGCCACCGGGCTGATATCGCTGGGAAAAACCCAGTTGTCGGAATTCGGCTTCAGCGCATCGGCCGAGCACCCTCGACTGGGACCGGTCCGCAACCCGTGGAACACCGACTACACTGCCGGCGCGTCCTCATCGGGGTCGGGCGCGTTCGTCGCGGCCGGTGCCGTGCCGATCGCGCACGCTAACGACGGCGGCGGTTCGATCCGTATTCCCGCCTCCTGCAATGGGCTTGTGGGCTTGAAGCCGTCGCGCGGCCGGTTACCGCTGGACAAGGAAATGCGCCGGATGCCGGTTCGCCTCGTCGCCAACGGTGTGCTGACCCGGTCAGTGCGTGACACCGCGGTCTTCTACCGGGAAGCCGAGCGCACCTGGCGAAACCGGAAACTGCCGCCGATCGGCGACGTGAGGCACGCGGGTAAGCAGCGCCTGAAGATCGCCGTCGTCACCCGGTCGGTGGAGCGCGAGTGCAGCCCCGAAGTGGGTGAGCTGACGCTGAAATCCGCCAGCCTGCTCGAAGAGCTCGGCCACCGCGTCGACCATGTCGAAAACCCCCCAGTGCCTTCCAGTTTCGCCGTCGACTTCGTGCTGTATTGGGCGCTGCTGGCGACGGGGCAGGTGCGCGCCATTCGGCGCGCGTTCGGCGACACCTTCGATCGCACCCGGTTGGACAACCTGACGCTGGGTCTGGACCGTCACGCCCGCCACAACCTGCACCGCCTCCCGGTGGCGATCATGCGTCTGCGCGCCATCCGGCGGCGCACCGCACAGTTCTTCCGCACCTACGATGCAGTGCTGACCCCGACGGTGGCCGACGAGACGCCACGGGTCGGTCACCTAGACCCGACCGCCGATTATCAGCAAGTCATCGACCGGCTACGCGACTGGGTCGCCTTCACGCCGCTGCAGAACGTCACCGGCGAGCCCGCGATCTCGCTGCCGCTGGCCGAATCCGCGGACGGTATGCCGGTAGGCATGATGTTCTCTGCCGACGTCGGGTGCGAAGCGCGGCTGCTGGAACTGGCCTATGAACTCGAAGAAGCCCGGCCCTGGGCCCGCATCCAATCCCGCGCTCGGGCCTGATCCGGCCGCGTCGCACATCCGTTTGAACTCGCGCTGTTCAGAGGCGGTCAGCTGACTCGCCTTGATCTGCTCCCGGATCGCGTCTACGAGGGCGCTGGCGAGGCTTTGATGTTCGCCGATGATTCCGGGCGGGATCAGTCCGGCGATCCGCTCGCCGGATCCAGCGCCGCGGCCGGCGATGACGGTCTCATAGCCGTAGGAGTCGCGTGAATTCCTCGAGTTGAGGCTGCACCTCGAGCGGTCCGGCATAGACCGCCGCTGCACCGGCTTGTTCTAAGGCCTCGCGTGCGATCCCGCCGCTTAGTACGGCCGCGGTCGGAACGCCCGCACGTCGGCCCGCCTGCACATCCCAGACGGTATCTCCGACAAAAATCGCCTGGGCGCCGGTTCGGCCTGGATGCTTTCCAGCGCGCTGGTGACGATGTCAGGGTGCGGTTTGCCCCGGTCGGCATCGGCCGATGAAGTCACCGCACACACGAGGTCTTCCGCGTCGAGCACGCTGCGCAGCACCGCCAGCTCCTCTTCTCCCGCTGACGACGCCAGGACCGACTGCCAGCCCTGTTGTGCGAGGGCGTCGAGCAGGTCGCGCGCACCAGGAAGCCGGCACAGCGTCGGGGCGCTTTCGACGAAGTAGCGGGTGTGCAGCTCCTCGACGCGTGCACTGCACTCATGGGCCAGCTCCTCGCCAAGCAGGACGCGGACGAGTTCAGAACCTGAGCGGCCGATAAGCCCGTGGATACGCCAGCAGGGCACGTGCTGGCCCACGTCGAGAAAGGCTCGCTGCCACGCTACGACATGGTGGAAGTTGGAGTCGATCAACGTGCCGTCGATGTCGAACAAGACAGCCGGTGCGGCGGGTCCGACGGATTCAGCCATGACGATCCCTGTCCTCTCCGCTGGCGATGGGGCAATCTCATGGGTCTTGGGTACCCACCAAAGAATCAGGAAACTCAGAATCAGGAAACTCCGGCGTTCCCTGGCCCAGCGGCACGCTGTGGATTGCGCGGTGCCGATATGGGGTAACCGGCGAGTGCAGGAGCAGACGCCGGTGAAGGAGCAAGCAGTGGGCGAACTTGCACCACGGTTCACTCGCCTCATCGCGGGTAGCTTCACCGCGCTAGCTGGCGCCGACTTTCTTCAGCTGGCTTACGCGATGGCACAGCAGTCCGCTGAGGGTTAACAACACAGGGAATCGGGAAGTCTACATGCCCAAGACAACGAAGGGCGGCAAGGCGAAGAAGAGCGAAATGCCAATCACACTGCAGCGCTCAAGCGCCAAGGCGCAGCAGACATTTGCGAAAGCTCACGACTCGGCGGCCGAACAGTACGGCAGCGAGCAGCGGGCCCACCGGGTCGGCTATGCTGCCCTCAAACACAGTTTCGAGAAAGTCGGCGACCACTGGGAGCCCAAAAAGCAAAAGGGCCCCTCTGATAAACGCGCCGAGCGCGGTGGACTGCGAAATCCGCGTCGGTCGGCTGAGGGTGTCGATGCCAACGCCAGCAAAAAGCATCTGCTCGATGTTGCGCGCCGGCTCGACGTTCATGGCCGCTCCACGATGACGAAGTCGGAACTGGTCGACGCGATCAAGAAACAAAACCGTCGTGCCAGTGGGCGCTGAGCTTCGGCGGCGTCAACGCATAGCGACCCACCGCTGCGGCACTTGGCCGCGGAAGCGTCCCGGTCCGCGATCGCGGTGCCGCGCGGCGCCCACTCCGGGCACGTCGGTGACGACGTCGCCTGGATGTTGGGCGCCGTCACCGTGCTGGCAGGCGTCCTGGGCTTGCAGCTGCAGTGAGCAAGAGTCGCGTTCCGGCGCAGCCACGGACCACCTCGTGCGGCAGTCGTTTGTCCAGGCACTCGTTGGGGGTACCCAGGCCCCGGATTCCATGCGGAGAGGGACACGATGGCAGCTAACAACCGAAATGCAAAGCAGCAGCAGCTCGATGGTTACCGGGTCAATCGAGAAGCCGGGTACCTCACGACACAGCAAGGCGTTCGGGTCGACCACACCGACGACGCGCTGACCGCGGGAGAGCGCGGCCCGACGCTACTGGAGGACTTCCACGCCCGAGAAAAGATCACCCACTTCGACCACGAGCGGATCCCGGAACGAGTGGTGCACGCCCGCGGCTCGGGGGCCTACGGATATTTTGAGCCCTACGACGACGCACTTGCCGAGTGCACGGTCGCGAAGTTTTTGACTACGCCCGGTAAGCAGACGCCGGTGTTCGTGCGGTTCTCCACCGTGGCGGGCTCCCGCGGGTCCGCCGACACCGTTCGCGACGTGCGGGGCTTCGCAACGAAGTTCTACACCGAGCAGGGCAACTACGATCTGGTCGGCAACAACTTTCCGGTCTTCTTCATCCAGGACGGAATCAAGTTCCCCGACTTCGTGCACGCGGTCAAACCCGAACCGCACAACGAAATTCCGCAGGCCCAGTCCGCGCACGACACCCTGTGGGACTTCGTGTCGCTGCAGCCGGAAACGCTGCACACGATCATGTGGCTGATGTCGGATCGGGCGTTGCCGCGTAGTTATCGGATGATGCAGGGCTTCGGGGTGCACACGTTCCGCTTCGTCAACTCCCGCGGCGAGGGCACGTTCGTGAAATTCCACTGGAAGCCGCGCCTTGGTGTGCACTCGCTGATCTGGGATGAATGCCAGAAGATCGCCGGCAAGGACCCCGACTTCAACCGGCGCGACTTGTGGGAGGCCATCGAAGCCGGCCAGTATCCGGAGTATGAACTCGGCGTTCAACTGGTACCGGAGAGTGATGAGTTCTCTTTCCAGTTCGATCTGCTCGACGCGACGAAAGTCATTCCGGAGGAACAGGTTCCGGTGCGCCCAGTGGGCAAGATGGTGCTCAACCGCAATCCCGACAACTTCTTCGCCGAAACCGAACAGGTGGCCTTCCACACCGCTAACGTGGTGCCCGGCATCGACTTCACCAACGACCCACTCCTGCAGTTCCGCAACTTCTCCTACCTGGACACCCAGCTGATTCGCCTGGGTGGCCCCAACTTCGCCCAGTTGCCGGTCAACCGGCCGGTGGCCGACGTCCGCACCAACCAGCACGACGGTTACGGCCAAATTGCCATTCCCCAGGGCAAATCCAGCTACTACAAGAACTCGCTCGGCCGAGGCTGCCGCCCTGGCCGACGAAGACGTGTTCCGGCACTACACTGAAAAGGTCGACGGCCACAAGATTCGCCAACGGGCCAAGAGCTTCCAGGACCATTACAGCCAGGCGCGCATGTTCTGGAAGAGCATGTCGGCTGTCGAGGCCGAACACATCGTGGCCGCGTACGCCTTCGAACTCGGCCACGTGGAAGTTCGCGAGATCCGGTCTCGGGTCGTCGATCAGCTGAACCTGATCGACCACAACCTGGCGGCCCGGGTCGCGGCGGAACTCGGTCTGCCCGAGCCCGAGGAACAGCCCGTCGACGACAAGATGCCCGCCTCCCCGGCGCTCTCACAGCTGAACACCGCCACCGAAAGCATCGAAACCCGGAAGATCGCGGTGTTGGCCGCGAACGGTGTCGACGTACGCGGCGCGGAACGGGTCATCGGGGCGATGCGCCAACGCGGCGCACTACCCGAGGTATTGGCGCCCACCGCCGGCGGGACGCTGTCTGGTGGCTCGGGGGGCGAACTCGCCGTCGACCGGGCCATCAACACCATGGCTTCAGTGTTGTACGACGCAGTCATCGTGCCGTGCGGGCCGAAGTCGGTGGAAACGCTGTCCGACGACGGATATGCGGTGCACTTCGTCACCGAGGCCTACAAGCACCTCAAGGCGGTCGGGGCGTTCGGCGCGGGAATCGAACTGCTGCGCAACGCCGGGGTCGCCGAGCAACTCGCCGACGGACCGGATGTAGTGACCGCCCACGGGGTGGTGTCGACCACGGCCGCCGAAGACACCCTGGCCGACGAATTCTTTGAAGCCTTCGCGTCCGCACTGGCCAAGCACCGAGCATGGGACCGCAAGACCGATTCGGTGCCCGCCTGATCCGACGCAGCGCTGCGTTCTCTGAATGTCCAATTGGTAAGTGGCGTAGGTGTTTTACTGCGGCGGCGGACCAGCGGTGGCAATCTCGGGATCGTCGTCGGCGGGAGGCTCTGGGTCGCGCCATTCCTCGGCTCGACTGGGCCACTTGCCCTGTAGCGCGCCGCGCAGCTCTCCTTGAGGCGGTCGTCCTCGCGCGGGCTGTACTCGGCGTGCACCGTGTCGACCACGTCCCGCATGACCTGTACATCCTCGGCGTCGAGGACAACTCGCCGCTTCTGCAGGATCTGCAGCACATGTCGGCCGGTCTTGGGGCCCGCTTGGTGGCGCTGTCCCATTGTTTGAAGCTCAATACCCGACAGCGCCACACGCCGGCTAGCGAACGCCGCCTAACGGCCGCGCGAGGTTCGCTCAGTTGCGGGTGTTCGGCGGCTTTTCGAGAGTGAGCAGGGCGTGGTCGACGTGAGTGCGCGTGTCGGCAGACACGCTGCCGGCGACTGCGCTCAGAAAACGGGCGGCCAGATCGCGAACCTTGATGTTGGTTTCTTGCGAGCGCCAGACAAGGATGTCGAACGCTCGATCGGCGGAGATGCCATAGGCGGCCATCAGCACACCCTTGGCCTGCTCGATTTGGGCGCGGGAGCCCGCGACTTCGGAGACGACAGCGCTGACGTCGGATTGCAGCGACTCGGTGACGTCGACGTAGAACCCGGAGGTGCTAACAACGTCGCCGGCGTCATCGAGCATGCGCTCGCCCACCACGACCACCCAATGGGTGTGTCCGGCGGTGTCGATGATGCGGTGACGGCTGCTGAACGGTTCGCCCTGAAGCACTCGGTCCAAGATGGCCGCGACCTGTTGGCGGTCGTCGAGATGCTTGTGCTGGAGCAACAGTTCGGTAGTGGGCACTACCATTCCCGGCTCGTAGCCGTGCATGCGGGCGACCGCATCCGACCACTCCCAGCGCTGGCCGTCGAGGAAGAACCGGAACCGGCCCACCCGCTGCGGCTCGCCTAAACCGATCACCAGATCGACATCACTGAGCTCCCCGTCGGGCATGGGCGCTTCGGACACCTGCGGATGACGAGCGGCGCCCAGGTCAGCGGGTTGCTGAACGAACTGAGCGTCAACGTTCTCGACCATCGCGCATCCGCCTTTCCACTCAATTGCGGCACCACGTTCTGGCGCTACTGGGCACCCGCGGTCAGGACACGTCCAGGCAAGAGTCAACACCTGCTCGATGGCCGTCACCACCAGTGACAAGGGGCGGCAATACGCGCCACCGGCGCTACATGCTGAACGCCCGAGATTGCCTTTCAACTATCGCCCGGCGAGGGCAACGGCGCAACCAATACTCGGCATCGAAGCTTCGTCCGTAGCGATTCGCCAGACAGCGTGCTCCTGGCACGCCTCGCCGTGACTCAGCGGGGCCGTGTTTGAGGACGAGCGCGGATGGGTAATTCCACCCCACGTGCGGCGACCGCTCTCGGTAGGGGCGGTCACCGCTCGAACAAATCGATCGAGAGGAGTTAGCGTGAAGTTAGCCAGCACCGCTGTGAAAACGACAATCGGAGTCGCGGCAATCGCGGCCGCTGGTGTTTTCACCTGAGCGACCGCAGCTGCCAACCCCAACATCCAGAACTTCGGCCACTGGCGCACCGCCCAACGGTGTCGTCTACAACGACGGAGTCCAGGATGTGCTGATCTGGACCAACAACACGTAGCACGGGTGTGAAACCTGTGAGCGCGTGAGAACAGGAAAGAAGACCTCCCCGCGTCAACTTTTGGCGCGGGGAGGTCGCATTTGCGCGGAGGGTGGACCGTCGGTTTGCAACGGTGGCGACGGTTCGGTCCAGGCGGCCCGCTGCACGGCACCGCCCACGACGCGCTGATGGCCATGCCGGGCTTCGGCCGATACTTCCGCGCGATGGGCGTGCTTCCGGCCGCCCCGGACGCCATAGCAACCGCGCTGGCGGAGGGACGCGATGTCGCGCTGTGGCCCGGCGGGGAAGTAGATTCGCTGCGGCCCTGGCGTGAGCGCGACCGCGCTAACCTTGCCGGGCGGAAGGGCTTCGTGAAAATGGCGATCCGTGCCGGGACGCCGATTGTGCCCATCGCCACCGTCGGCGGTGCCGATGCTATGCCGGTGCTGATTCGCGGTGACCGGCTCTCCCGCTTGCTGCGGCTGGACCGGCTATTGCGGCTCAAGGTGTTTCCGCTGGCGATCTCACTGCCCTGGGGCATTGCGCCGGCGGCGTTGCCGCAGCTGCCGCTGCCGGCCAAGATCCGCACCCGGTTCATGCCGGCGGTCGAGTTGGACCACGACGCCACGTGTGCCGAGGACGACGGGTACGTCGACCGCAAATACCGCGAGGTTGAAGACAGCATTCAGCACGGGATGGATGCGCTGGCCCGCCAACGCGCCCTACCGCTGTTCGGGTGACTGTGAGCGGGACAACATGATCGGCGCCTACGCCGGCGCAGCCGTTGATGCCAAGGCTCGACTTACCGCCGGGTCGCTGATAATCCATCGCGGTTGTGGCGGGGTCGCGGCAATATAGCCCACGCCGCGGACCGTGTCGACAAGCGACTCGTAGTCGCGGCCAAGCTTTGCCCGCAGTCGTTGCACATGAACGTCGACGGTACGGATACGGCGGCTGCTTTCGTGATCCCACACTTCACGCATCAGCCGAGTCCGGGTGAACGCCCGACCCGCATGCTGCACAAGGAAATTCAGCAACTTGAACTCGGTGAGGGTTAGGTCGAGCTCGCGGCCTGCCAGTGATGCGGTGTAGCTTGCCGGGCGAAGCACGAGGTCGCCGAATTTCAGTGTGCCCTCCACAGTGGTGCGTCGACGTGCGATAGCCAGCCGCAACCGAGCGTGCAGCTCGGCCGCGCTGGCGTCGGCCAACAGCATGTCGTCGAAATGCCAGTCGAGGTCAACCGCCACGAAGTCTTCTGCGGCCACTACGGCCACCACAGCGACCGCCGGCGCGCTCGCGGTCAGCCGACGGCAAGCGTTGCGCGCTGCCGCCAGGTCGGTCCGCGCGTCGATGATCGCGACGTCGACCGTCTCGTATTCGCCCGCACCATCGTCGGTTAGCCGCGTGCGTCGCACCTCCCGTGCGAACAATTCCAGAGTCGGCAAGGCCGACTCGAAATTGGCCTCATCGGTGAGTAGTAGAACGTCCAAACGAGATCTCCAACCCTCTTGAGGGCACGCTCCCACTCCCTAACGCGCCGGCACCTCCGGAGAGATGCGCCCGACTAAGCACATGGCTCTAACAGGCGACCTACTGAGTACCCGCTTCCAAGCCGGACTATTCCGACGTCGTTATTTGTATTTCGGGTTGCAAACGCTCTGGCGCTTGGGGAAAACATCGCAGGGTCTAGACAGCAGATGGGCCCGGTCCTGTCGCGGACCGGGCCCATCCTTCGGGCAAGCTACCGCTGATGGGACTGCTCGCGCTTTTCTGATGCTGCAGCGCTGCCGCGGGCCGATTCGGCTTCAGCTTCCTTCTTCGCCGCATCGCGCTGGGCTTGGGCCTTGTCTTGCTGGGCCTTCCCCTCGCGCGCGAGATCGTCTCGACCGGCCACATTCCCGACGGCTTCCTTGGCCTTACCTTTGACGTCCTCGACGACGCCGCGCACGGCCTCTTCAGGGCCGCTCTTGTTCTCTTCCGCCATGAACCCTCCTCGTTGCTTCTGTGCTCTGAGCGCAATCACTCAGTTCCGACCGATGTGCCGATCGGTTCTCGGCGTGGCCGCCTGCTTGGCCCGTGGATGTCCACGCCGCGTTCCGCCCTATTCCCGTGGCGCCGCGTACTCAAACATCTGATCCCGCCCTGGAATCCGCGGTCCCGCCCCGGACACCCCAAACATCCTCGACCGCAACGCTCTAAACAGCTCGCGCAACTGCTCTGCGTGGGCAATGTCACAGCGGCCGGCTATGAACTGGTGACCCCAGGCACCGCCGAAAGCGGCCATAAGGCAGGATGGCTGTCCTGGGTGGTCGCCACCTGGTCGCCACCAATGGCGCTCTCATGCGAGGAGTCTGATGACGGAGCCGACGAGCACCAACGGCATGCAGGCATTTGCGCCAGGCAACGAATCCCCTGCCGGCCAGCCGTCGAGTCGGCCCAAGTATTCGCGAGTATTGCTGAAGCTTGGCGGCGAGATGTTCGGCGGTGGACAGGTCGGACTGGACCCCGATGTGGTGGCGCACGTCGCCCGCCAGATCGCCGAAGTGGTCCGCGAGGGTGTACAGGTCGCCGTCGTGATCGGCGGTGGCAACTTTTTCCGTGGCGCACAGCTGCAGCAGCGCGGCATGGAGCGCACGCGATCGGACTACATGGGAATGCTGGGCACCGTCATGAATAGCCTTGCGCTGCAAGACTTCCTGGAGAAGGAAGGCATTGCCACCCGAGTCCAGACCGCGATCACGATGGGGCAGGTGGCCGAACCGTACATTCCGCTGCGGGCCCGCCGCCACCTGGAGAAGGGACGGGTGGTGATCTTCGGTGCCGGCATGGGGCTGCCGTATTTCTCCACCGACACCACGGCTGCGCAGCGGGCGCTGGAGATCGGCGCGGAAGTGGTCTTGATGGCCAAGGCGGTCGACGGTGTGTTCGCCGAGGATCCGCGGCAGAATCCCGAAGCCGAGCTGCTTACCGTGATCAGTCATCGCGACGTCATCGACCGCGGCCTGCGGGTAGCCGACGCCACGGCGTTCAGCCTGTGTATGGACAATGGCATGCCGATTCTGGTGTTCAACTTGTTAACCGATGGCAATATCGCCCGGGCGGTCGCTGGTGAGAAGATCGGAACGCTGGTCACCACCTGAGGGGAGGATGCCGTGATCGAGGAGACTCTCTTCGACGCCGAGGAGAAAATGGAAAAGGCCGTGTCGGTGGCCCGTGACGACCTGGCGATCATCCGCACCGGCCGGGCCAATCCCGGCATGTTCTCCCGGATCGTCATCGACTATTACGGCGCGGCCACCCCGATCACACAGCTGGCCAGCATCAATGTCCCCGAGGCGCGGCTGGTCGTCATCAAACCGTACGAAGCGAAACAGCTGCATGCCATCGAGACGGCCATTCGTAACTCCGACCTCGGGGTCAATCCCACCAATGACGGCACCCTCATCCGGGTGGCGGTACCGCAGCTGACCGAGGAACGTCGGCGGGAGCTGGTCAAGCAGGCCAAAGCGAAGGGCGAGGACGCCCGGGTCTCGGTGCGCAACATCCGTCGTAAAGCAATGGAGGAACTGCACCGCATCCGCAGGGACGGGGAGGCCGGCGAGGACGAGGTCGGCCGTGCGGAAAAGGACCTGGACAAGACCACGCACCAGTACGTCACCCAGATCGACGAACTGGTCAAGCACAAAGAAGGCGAGCTGCTGGAGGTCTAGCGGCCGTTCAGCAACCAATGTCCGTGGCAGACACTGAAACCGGCGCAGGGACCCCGCCCGACAAGCCGGCGCGTGGGTCGGCGTCGCAGGCTATCCGAAACACATCGCGGGCGGGACGCAATCTGCCCGTTGCGATCCTCGTGGGCACGGTCTTAGGCGGCGTCGTCATTGCGAGCTTGATGTATGCGCGGCCGTATGGGTGGGTCGGAGTGCTTGCCGTCGGGGTCCTGCTGGGCACCCTCGAGGTGGCGCGGCGGCTGCGTGCCGCCGGGTTTGTGATTCCGGTTATCCCACTGCTGATCGGTGGCCAGGCCACGCTATGGCTGACCTGGCCCTTCCATGCGGGCGGCGCGCTGGCCGGCTTCGGCGGCACGGCCCTCGTCTGCATGATGTGGCGACTGCTGAGCCGCCACGGCCAAAGTGCACCGCGCGGTTACGATCCCGCCGGCCCGACGAACTACCTACGGGACGTATCCGCGACCGTCTTCCTGGCCGCCTGGGTCCCGCTATTCGCCTCCTTTGGGGCGTTGCTGATCTACCCCGCGCACGGCGCCGGGAAGGTGTTCTCCCTGATCGTCGGCGTCGTCCTCACCGACATCGGTGGCTATGCCGTGGGCGCGCTTTTCGGCAAGCACCCGATGGTCCCCACCATCAGCCCAAAGAAGTCCTGGGAGGGCTTCGTCGGTTCCCTGGTGTTCGGGATTACCGCGACCACCCTTAGCGTGACCTATCTGACCGGCAAGCCGGTCTGGATTGGCGTGTTGCTCGGCGTGGTCGTGGTGATCACCGCCACGCTCGGCGACCTGGTGGAATCCCAGGTCAAGCGCGACCTCGGCATCAAGGACATGGGCAGCCTGCTACCCGGTCACGGTGGGTTGCTGGACCGGTTCGACGGATTCCTGCCGTCGGCGGTGGCAGCCTGGATCGTCCTGACGCTGGTGCCCTGACTCGGTCAGCCCGGCGACGATGCGCGCCGCTATGCGGCGGGAAGGAGGAGCCGGGCAATCAGACCGAGCCCGGCTACACTGCTGAGGCCTGATACTGGACACGACATGACGCAACAGCTGGTATTCGAGGCGCCCCGGCGCAGACTGCCGCCGCGGCACCTGGCCGACCTCGATGCGGCCGGCCGCGAAGCTGCCGTCGCGGAGCTGGGCCTGCCGGCATTCCGCGCCAAACAGCTCGCGCAGCAGTACTACGGCCGGCTGACCGCCGATCCGCGGCAGATGACCGACATTCCGGCAGCCGTTCGCGACCAGATCGCCGACGCGATGTTTCCGGACCTGCTGACCGCGGCGCGGGAAGTCGCGTGCGATGCCGGCCAGACCCGCAAGACGTTGTGGCGGGCCCTTGACGGCACGACATTCGAGTCGGTGCTGATGCGCTACCCGCAGCGCAATACGGTCTGCATCTCGTCGCAGGCGGGCTGCGGAATGGCGTGCCCGTTCTGTGCCACCGGGCAGGGCGGCCTGAGCCGGAACCTGTCGACCGCGGAAATTCTCGAGCAGGTTCGTGCCGCGGCCGCGGCGCTGCGGGACGACTTCCGTGACCGGTTGTCGAATGTGGTTTTCATGGGCATGGGGGAGCCGCTGGCCAACTACACCAGGGTGGTGGCCGCGGTGCGCCGCATCACCGAGCCAGCGCCGCACGGGTTCGGGATCTCGGCGCGCGCGGTGACGGTGTCGACGGTCGGGCTGGCCCCGGCGATCCGCGAGCTTGCCGACGAACGACTCGGAGTGACCTTGGCGTTGTCGCTGCACGCGCCTGACGACGAGCTGCGCGACACCCTGGTTCCGGTCAATAACCGGTGGAAGATCGGCGAAGCGCTGGACGCCGCCCGCTACTACGCCGACGTCACCGGTCGGCGAGTGTCTGTCGAATATGCACTGATCCGTGGTATCAACGACCAGCCCTGGCGTGCCGACCTGCTCGGGAAGCGGTTGCATCGTGTCCTCAGCCCGCTGGCGCATGTCAACGTGATCCCGCTCAATCCGACACCGGGCAGCGATTGGGACGCCAGCCCTAAGCCCGTGCAGCGCGAGTTCATGCGGCGGATCCGCGCCAAGGGGGTGTCCTGCACGGTGCGCGACACCCGCGGCCGGGAGATCAGCGCCGCCTGCGGCCAGTTGGCCGCCGAAAATTGATCATCGCCCGCGGCCAGTTAGCTGACGGAACGGCGCTACTACTCGCACATGATCGACAGAGCGCCGATAGGCGAAATTGAACTTGATCAGCGCGATTTGCGTCACTCTGGGCGTAACACAGGAAATGAGGTTTGCCCATGAGAATTCACCTTTCTTCCCCGGTCAAAGCATTTGCCGTGGCCGTGGTTGCCGCAGCGCTGGTGTTCGGACTGACCAACGCACCGCGCTCGCTGGCAGCAGACGACCGTCTGCAGTTCACCGGAACCGCCCTCAGCGGCGCGCCCTTCAACGGCGCAAGCTTGCAGGGCAAGCCGGCCGTGCTGTGGTTCTGGAGGCCGGAGTGTCCGTTCTGCAACGCAGAAGCCCCTCGGGTCAGCCAGGTGGCAGCGGCCAATCCGGCGGTCACATTCGTCGGCATCGCCGGTCGCTCCGATGTCGGGGCGATGCAGAACTTCGTCTCGAAGTACAACCTGAACTTCACGAATCTGAACGACGCCGACGGGTCCATCTGGGCGCGGTACAACGTGCCCTGGCAGCCGGCCTATGTGTTCTATCGCGCGGACGGGTCGTCCACGTTCGTGAACAACCCCACCTCGGCCATGTCGCAGCAGGAGCTGTCCGACCGGGTAGCCGCGCTCAGGGCCTAGCCCGGCGACGATGCGGGCCGGAACGGCCCGGGGAGGAGGCGGGCCATTCAAACGATCCTGGCGCCGTTCGTGGACCAAGGCCTCGTCGGGTTGGCCTTCGCCGCCGGGTTGGTGGCAGCGCTGAACCCGTGCGGTTTTGCTATGCTGCCCGCCTACCTGGTTCTGGTGGTACGTGGGGAGGGCACCGACGGACATCGGGCTGAAACAGGTGGGCTGAGCGGATTAGCCTCGGTGGGCCGCGCGCTGGCGGCCACTGTCGGGATGGCACTCGGATTTCTGACCGTGTTCGGCGTTTTCGGAGCGCTCACCATATCGGCGGCCACGACAGTGCAGCGGTATCTGCCGTACGCCACCGTACTGATCGGCGTTGTGCTTATCGCCCTGGGAGTCTGGCTGCTGTCAGGCCGGGAGCTGATGTTGTTGACACCCAAACTGCCGGGGCGGCATTGGACTCCGACGGTTCGGCTCGGATCGATGTATGGCTATGGCCTCAGCTATGCGATCGCCTCGCTGTCGTGCACCATCGGCCCGTTTTTGGCGGTCACCGGGGCCGGCTTTCGTGGCGGCTCTCTTCTCGGCAGCATCTCGATCTATCTCGCCTACGTCGCCGGCCTCGCGCTGGTCGTCGGCGTGCTGGCTGTCGCCGCCGCGTCCGCGAGCTCGGCGCTGACCGACCATCTGCGGCGAATCCTGCCGTTCGTCAATCGGATCAGTGGCGCGCTGCTGGTGCTGGTCGGGCTGTACGTGGGCTACTTCGGCCTCTACGAGGTGCGGTTGACCGCGACCAAACATGCTCACGCGAATCCCCAGGATGCGGTGATCACGGCGGCTGGCCGCATTCGGGGCGTGCTGGCCGGCTGGGTGCACCAGCATGGCGCATGGCCGTGGGTTCTGGCATTGGCCGTGCTGCTTCTCGCCGCCCTTGCCAGCGCCTGGTACCGACGCGTCCGGCGGTAGCCGGATGTCGGCAGCACCATTTCGACACTTGTCGTGACATCATATTGATGTCATCATGACACTATGGATCTGCAGCCGTACGTGGACGCCGTCCGCCATGAGTTGAACGCGGCGGCGGCAGCCGGCGGGCCCGACGCGCAGGCCCTGGCCGACCGGCTGAGCGCCCCACTGGAGTCCGCGATCCGGCTGGCGCTGCTGGAAGCGCTATCAGCTGCTGCCGAAGAGATCACCCGCGAGCTGGCCCCGCGATCCGTGGAGGTCCGGCTGCGGGGGCGCAACCCGGAGTTCATCGTCGGCGCCCCGCTCGACGAGCCACCCAATGACGCACCGTTCGTCGCCGCAGCGGTCGACGACGGCGGCACCTGGCGGGTCACCTTGCGGCTTCCCGAAGGCCTGCGGGCGGCCGTCGAAGCCGCCGCTCGCCGCGACGGGTCGTCGCTGAACAGCTGGCTGGTCCGCGCGGCGGCCGCGGCCACCCAGTACCACGCCGGCCGCTCCACCCCGGGCAGCACCCGCCACCTCACCGGCTGGGTGCGCTGATACGACGAAGGAGATGACAGATGCCGACTTTTCAGACCCCCGGACCCATCACCGCACGCGTGGAGGCCAACGCAGGCTCGATCCGGCTCATCGCCGGTGACCGTACCGACACCGTGGTCGAGGTGCGTCCGCGCGACGAATCCCCCCAAGCCGATGTCCGCGCCGCCGAGCAGGCCCGTGTCCGTTACAGCAACGGCAAGCTCGGGGTCACGTTCGCAAAGTTCGGTTTCCTCGGTCTCCGGATGGGCGCCGTCGACATCGTCATCGAATTGCCGTCACATTCCCGGGTCGATGCCGCCGTGGCCTCCGCCGACGTGCACGCCGACGGAGAATTCGCCGACTTCCGATTCGCCTCGGCCAGCGGGAATCTCACCGTCGAGTCGATAACCGGCGGTGCGAAAATCGCAACCGCATCCGGCGATGCCGCCGTCGACCACCTCGACGGCGATCTGAAGTTTCAGGCCGCCAGCGGAGCACTGACCGTCGACCGGCTGACCGGCAACGTGAAGTCACAGACGGCGTCCGGCTCGGTCAGCATCGGTACGGCCGTCAGCGGCGCATTAGTCGCCCACACCAGCAGCGGCGCTGTCGAGATCGGCATACCCGAGGGCACCGCCGCGCAGCTCGACATCATGACCGGATCCGGTGTCGTCACCAACCGGTTGCAATCCTCAGACGGTCCCGAGCAGGGCGACGAAACCCTCGTCGTGCGGGTGCGCACCGGCTCCGGAGACGTCGACATCCACCGGGCCGTCCAGGCGCCGGCATGCTAAGCGGCTAACGAAGCCAGCCGCGCCAGCGGCCCCACAGGTCGCGCACCAGGACAAAGAGCACCACTGCGGCGAACATGATCAGGAACCAGTCCTCGACGTGGCCGACATGGTTGCCGTGCAGCATGCAGAGCAAAAACACGAAGATGACGAAGCCGACGATATGCCAGGTGCGGTGATTGATCCTGCTCCAGCCCCAGTTCGCGGAGGGCACGTCGGCGGTGTCGGCCCCGGTGTCGCGCTCCACCTCGGTACTGACCACGGCGATCCCTCCGGTTCGGATTGCTTCGGATTGGCAATGTGTCGACATTGTGGCACATGTGACCTTGGCGTCGACGGGTGAGCGTGAGCCTGAGCATCACCCCCAGAACCCAAGGCGTCGAAAGTGCAACTTCACGTCTGCTCGTGGGAGGATGACGAATGCGCGGCACAATAAGTTGATGACAAAGCCTGCTGGGGGGCACGCCGAGCGGCGCCTGCGCGTGCTGGTGCTGGGCAGCACCGGCTCGATCGGCACCCAGGCGCTGGAGGTCATCGCCGCCAACCCCGACCGGTTCCAGGTGGTCGGGCTGGCCGCCGGCGGCGGGCACCCAGAGATGCTCGCGCGGCAGCGCACCCAGACCGGGGTGACCAATATCGCCGTCGTCGACGAGCGAGCGGCCGAGGCGGTCGGCGACGTCACCTACCGCGGACCCGACGCGGTCACCCGGCTGGTCGAGGACACCGAGGCTGACGTCGTGCTCAACGCGCTGGTCGGGGCGCTGGGGCTGCGGCCGACACTGGCCGCGCTGGCGTCCGGCGCCCGGCTGGCGCTGGCCAACAAGGAGTCGCTGGTCGCCGGGGGTCCGCTGGTGCTGCGGGCCGCGCGACCCGGCCAGATCGTGCCCGTCGACTCCGAGCACTCCGCGCTGGCGCAATGCCTGCGCGCCGGTACCGCCGACGAGGTCGCCAAACTGGTGCTGACCGCCTCCGGCGGGCCGTTCCGGGGCTGGTCGGCCACCGACCTCGAGCGCGTCACCCCCGAACAGGCCGGCGCGCATCCGACCTGGTCGATGGGCCCGATGAACACGCTGAACTCGGCGTCGCTGGTCAACAAGGGGCTCGAGCTCATCGAAACCCACCTGCTGTTCGGCATTCCCTACGAGCGCATCGCGGTCGTCGTGCACCCCCAGTCGATCGTGCACTCGATGGTCACGTTCACCGACGGCTCCACGATCGCCCAGGCGAGTCCGCCGGATATGAAGCTGCCCATCGCGCTGGCGTTGGGTTGGCCGGCGCGGGTGCCGGGCGCGGCCGTCGCCTGCGATTTCTCGACCGCTGCCCGCTGGGAGTTCGAGCCGCTGGACACCGACGTCTTCCCCGCGCTCGAGCTCGCCCGCCACGCCGGCCAGACCGGCGGCTGCATGACCGCCGTCTACAACGCCGCCAACGAAGAAGCCGCCGCCGCGTTTCTGGCTGGCCGGATCCGCTTCCCTGCGATCGTGCGCACCATCGCCGAGGTGCTCCACGACGCTGACCAATGGACTGCCCAACCCGCTACCGTGGATGATGTACTCGACGCGCAGCGCTGGGCCCGCGAACGCGCGTGCGCGGTCACACAGGAGGTCATGCCAACCCGATGATGTTCGTTATCGGCATCGTGCTGTTCGCGCTTGCCATCCTGATCTCGGTGGCATTGCACGAGTGTGGCCACATGTGGGTCGCGCGCGCCACCGGCATGAAGGTGCGCCGCTATTTCGTCGGCTTCGGCCCGACCCTGTGGTCGACGCGGCGTGGCGAAACCGAGTACGGCGTCAAAGCCGTCCCGCTGGGCGGCTTCTGCGACATCGCCGGGATGACCGCAGTCGAGGAGCTTAGGCCCGACGAACGGGACCGCGCGATGTTCAAGCAGGCGACCTGGAAGCGCGCGGCGGTGTTGTTCGCCGGCCCCGGTATGAACTTCCTCATCGGCCTGCTGCTGATCTACGCCATCGCGGTGGTCTGGGGTCTGCCCAACCTGCACCCCGACACTCGTGCGGTTGTCGGCGAAACCGCTTGTGTGGCACGGGAAATCGCGAAGGGCCAGTTTGAGCACTGCAACGGCCCCGGGCCGGCGGCGAGCGCCGGGATCCGGCGTGGCGATGTCGTGCTCAAGGTCGGCGACACCCCGGTGGCCAACTTCGGCGAAATGGCGGCCGCGGTGCGCAAGCTGCACGGCACCGTTCCGATCGTCATCGAACGTGACGGCACCACGATGACGCTGTCCGTCGACGTCACCCCCACCCAGCGCTGGGTCGCTGATGGGAAGGGCAGCAACTCCGCCCCAGCCACCGTCGGCATGATCGGGGTGGCGCCGCCGGTGTATCCGCCGACGCAGTACAACGCGCTGACGGCCGTGCCGGCCACCTTCGCCTTCACCGCAGACCTGTCGGTGCAGCTGGGCAAGGCGCTGGTCACCATCCCAACCAAGGTCGGTGCGCTGGTGCACGCGATCGGCGGCGGACAGCGTGACCTCGATACGCCGATCAGCGTGGTCGGGGCCAGCATCATCGGCGGCGACACCGTCAACCACGGGCTGTGGGTGGCGTTCTGGTTCTTCTTGGCGCAGCTGAACTTCATCCTGGCCGTCCTCAACCTGCTGCCGCTGCTGCCGTTCGACGGCGGCCACATCGCCATCGCGGTGTTCGAGAAGATCCGCAATATGATCCGGTCGGCCCGGGGCATGGTCGCGGCGGCGCCGGTGAACTACCTCAAACTCATGCCCGCGACCTACATAGTCTTGGTGCTGGTGATCGGCTACATGCTGTTGACGGTGACCGCCGATCTGGTCAACCCGATCAGGCTGTTCCAGTAGGAGAGATGATGACCGTCGGCTTAGGAATGCCGGCATCGCCCGAACCAACCCTGGCGCCGCGGCGCAAAACACGCCAGCTGATGGTCGGGAACGTCGGCATCGGCAGTGACTATCCGATTTCGGTGCAGTCGATGTGCACCACCAAGACCCACGACGTCGACGCCACCCTGCAGCAGATCGCGGAGCTGACCGCTGCGGGATGTGACATCGTCCGGGTGGCCTGCCCGCGCCAAGAGGACGCCGACGCGCTGGCCGAGATCGCCCGGCACAGCCAGATTCCGGTGATCGCCGACATTCATTTCCAGCCTAGGTACATCTTCGCCGCGATCGACGCCGGCTGTGCCGCGGTGCGGGTCAACCCTGGCAACATCAAGGAGTTCGACGGCCGGGTCAAGGAGGTCGCCAAAGCCGCAGGTGACGCGGGCATCCCGATCCGCATCGGCGTCAACGCCGGCTCGCTGGACAAGCGCTTCATGGCCAAGTACGGCAAGGCCACGCCCGAGGCGCTGGTGGAGTCCGCGTTGTGGGAGGCTTCGCTGTTCGAGGAGCATGGCTTCGGCGATATCAAGATCAGCGTCAAGCACACCGACCCGGTGGTGATGGTCACCGCCTATGAGCTGCTGGCCGCCCAGTGCGACTACCCGCTGCACCTCGGTGTCACCGAGGCGGGTCCGGCCTTTCAGGGCACCATCAAGTCCGCAGTCGCCTTCGGCGCGCTGCTGTCACGCGGCGTCGGCGACACCATCCGGGTATCGCTGTCTGCGCCCCCGGTGGAGGAAGTCAAGGTCGGCAACCAGATCCTGGAGTCGCTGAACCTGCGACCGCGTTCGCTGGAAATTGTGTCCTGCCCGTCGTGCGGCCGCGCGCAGGTCGACGTCTACACCCTGGCCAACGAGGTGACCGCCGGCCTCGAGGGCCTCGACGTGCCGCTGCGGGTGGCAGTGATGGGGTGTGTCGTGAACGGTCCCGGTGAGGCCAGCGAGGCTGACCTCGGCGTCGCGTCCGGAAACGGCAAGGGACAGATCTTCGTTCGCGGTGAAGTGATCAAGACGGTGCCGGAAGCGCAGATCGTCGAGACGCTGATCGAGGAGGCCATGCGGCTCGCTGCAGAAGCGGGCACAGGAAACGGTCCGGACACAACGGCGAGCGGTTCGCCCGTTGTGACCGTAAGCTGAGGGAGGCCGATTCGGGCCACCTGGCCGTCGAAGAAAGACTCACTATGTCGGCTCCGCCCATCTTTCGCCCGGTAGGCGAGCGACGGGTGTCGGTGGTGCGTGATGCCGCCGCCGTGTGCCGCGTTCTTGACCAGGACCCCGTCGGGTCGTGCATGGTCGCCGCCCGGGTCGCCGACCACGGCATCGACCCCGATTCGATCGGCGGCGAATTGTGGACCCGCCGCGGCGCCGAGGAGTCGCTGTGCTACGCGGGCGCCAACCTGATCCCGTTGCGCGGCGGCCCGGCCGACTTGAATGCGTTCGCCGACGAGGCGATGCGCGGGTCGCGGCGATGCTCGTCGCTGGTCGGACGGGCCGAACTGGTGATGCCGATGTGGCGGCGGCTGGAGCCCGCCTGGGGTCCGGCACGTGATGTGCGTGACCACCAACCGTTGATGGCCCTGACTTCCATGCCCAGGTGCGCGATCGACCCCGGCGTGCGCCAGGTGCGGCCCGACGAACTCGACGCCTACCTGGTGGCCGCGGTCGACATGTTCATCGGCGAGGTGGGTGTGGACCCGCGGCTCGGCGACGGCGGCCGCGGCTACCGCCGCCGGGTGGCCAGCCTGATCTCGGCCGGACGGGCCTGGGCGCGCTTCGAACACGGCGAGGTCATCTTCAAGGCCGAAGTGGGGTCGCAGTCTTCGGCCGTCGGCCAAATCCAAGGTGTCTGGGTGCATCCCGAGCGGCGCGGTCAGGGTCTGGGCACCGCGGGCACCGCGACGCTGGCGGCGGTGATCGTGGGGACGGGGCGCATCGCCAGCCTGTATGTGAACAGTTTCAACACGGTGGCCCGCGCCGCGTACCAGCGCGTCGGCTTCGTCGAGGTCGGCAGCTTCGCTACCGTGCTCCTGGACTGAAGCGGGCTAAGCTGCGACTCTTGTCGCGGTGTCAGCTCAGGTCGCTGACTTTGTCCATCATCGCCCGCGCGATGGTGTCGGCGCTGCTGTCGGGTTCGCGGCCGTAGCGAACACTGGACTCCACAATGCAGTTCACCCGGACACCGAGAACCCGCGTCTCCATAATCGGGGGCAAACCACTGGTGTTTGCTTTGAAAGCTAGCCGTCAGCACTGGGTCGGCGACCCGAATATCGGTGGTCAGCAGGGTTTCAGCGACCACGTCTTCGTTGGGCATGAAGAGGGTGATCTTCGTGCCGTTGCAGCGGCTCCCACTGCCGAGAGAACGTTGTGAATAGCGCGTCGGCGTCGGCAGCCGTGCGCAAAACCACTACTCCCACGATCACCTGCACCGCCTTCGTCAACTCGGATGGAATCCAGCCGGTTTTCCCTTGTGGTGCTCGTGGGGGGCGGGTCCGGGTGTCGGGCCGGGTTTACCGGCTGGCCAGGTGATCGCGGTGACGGTCGCGGCGGCAACCACGACGACACCAGCCAATGCCGCGATGATCTTTCTGCGACGGCCGCGCCTGGGGTGCGACGGGGGGGTGGTGTGTACTGCTGGGGCGGTGGGCCCGGTGGTTGGCCGACTATACGAGGAGGGTCAGTGCGGAGCTGCGGTCAGCGGGTTGGTGCAGGGCTGCTTTGGCAGCAGCGGCGAGTTCGCTGGCGGTGGCAAAGCGCTGGGCCGGGTCTTTGGCCATGGCGGTGCCGATCACCCCGTCCAACGCCGGCGGCAGCCAGCGCACCCGCTCGGTGACCCGGGGTGGCGGCTGCATAAGGTGGGCCATCATCACCACGGGCGCCCCGTGGGCGTCGGCGAATAGGCCTTGCCGGTCAGCATCCGAAACAGGGTGCAGCCCAACGAATACAGATCGGCGCGCCCGTCGATCGGGTCGCCGGCGATGACTTCGGGAGCCGCGTAAGCGAGCGTGGCCATCACCTCCCCGGCGCCGGTCACGCTGGCGTCGTCAAATGCTCGGGCGATGCCGAAATCCCCAGCAGGACCCGCTCGTCTGGACCGACCGGGCCCGAGAGGAGGAAGTTCGCGGGTTTGATGTCGCGGTGGATCACGTTGTGCCGGTAAGCATAATCCAACGCCTTGGCGACCTCGCCGACGACATGGATAGCCCGGTCCAGGGTCATCTGCCCGCGGCGTCGGGCCTCGTCGGCGTCGGTGCCGTCGACGAATTGCATGGCGATCCACAGTTGGCCGTCGGATGTTTGTCCGCGCGGACGGACACGATGTTGGGGTGTTCCAGACGCGAGGCGACGTCGGCTTCTCGGATGAAGCGGGACCGAAAGCCCGCGTCACGCGACAACTCGGCGCTGAGTACCTTCAACGCCTCCCGCCGGGGCAACTCGGGGTTGGCTACCAGATAGACGGTGCCCATCCCGCCCGTGCCAAGCACCCGCTCGATGCGGTAACCGGCAACCGACGATCCGACAGTGAGCATGCGCTAACGGCCGACGCATACTTCGTCGCGATATGCCAGCAATCCGAGAACCACGCTGGATCCTGCCGTCTTTTCCGGGACCGGCCTGGCCGCCGATCTGGCCATCGCAGCGCTCACCGGGCAAATATAACGCCCGCCCCGACAGCGCCCCGCGTCTCGCCGCAGCCGAGATCGCAACCATCGGAGGCTGCACGTAACGGTTCGGTCTCGGTGTGCCTCCGCCGGTCGCACAGCGCAATTTCCTAACATCAGCCCCAATGGCAACAAAAACCATACTGGCATCAGGAGCCACTTTTCTGCTGACCGCGCTCGTCGCCGTTGCCGCCGTGCCGTCCTGCACCCCGCGTCCCGACGGCCCGACCCCGGCTGCTGAACGGTTCTTCGCTGCGTTGGCTACCGGGGACACCGCGACGGCCGCCCAGCTCAGCGACGACCCCGACGCTGCCCGCGAGGCGCTCAATGCCGCCTGGGCCGGACTGCAGGCCACCCACTTAGACGCGGAGATCCTGAGCTCGAAGTACACCGAAGACACCGGCAGTGTGGAGTATCGCTATACCTGGCATCTGCCGAAGAACCGGGCCTGGGCCTACGACGGGCAGCTGAAAATGGCCCGCAACGAGGGGCGATGGCAGGTCCGCTGGGCCACCACCGGTCTGCATCCCAGGCTGGGGGAACATCAGACGTTCGCATTGCGGGCCGACCCGCCGCGGCGCGCCTCGGTGAACGAGGTCGGGGGCACCGATGTGCTGGTGCCGGGCAACCTCTACCACTACATGCTCGACGCCAGCCGGGCGGGCGGCCACTTGATCGGGACAGCCCGCGCGGTGGTCGATGCGCTGCGACCGTTCGACGACACGCTGGACCCGCAACGGCTCGCCGAGCAAGCCAGCTCGTCGACCCAACCGCTGGATCTGATCACGCTGCGCCCCGACGACCACAACCGGGTCGCGCCGGCGATCGGCAACCTGCCCGGCGTGGTGATCACCCCGCAGGCCGACCTGCTACCGACCGACGACCGGTTCGCCTCGGCCGTCATCAGCCAGGTGAAGAAGGCCGTGATCGACCAATTAGACGGCCAGGCGGGCTGGCGGGTGGTCAGCGTCAACCAGAATGGCGTCGACGTCGCCGTGCTCCACGAGGTCGCGCCGTCGCCGGCGCCGTCGATCTCGATCAGTTTGGACCGCGTGGTGCAGACCGCGGCCCAGCACGCCGTGGACACCCGGGGCGGCAAAGCCATGATCGTGGTGATCAAACCATCCACCGGCGAGATCCTCGCCGTCGCCCAAAACGCGGCCGCAGACGCTGATGGCCCGATCGCGACCACCGGCCTGTATCCGCCGGGTTCGACGTTCAAGATGGTCACCGTGGGCGCGGCCATCGAACGCGATATGGCCACCCCGAACACGATGCTGGGGTGTCCCGGTGAGATCGATATCGGGCATCGCACCATTCACAATTACGGCGGATTCGATCTCGGCGTGGTGCCGATGTCGCGTGCGTTCGCCAGTTCCTGCAACACGACGTTCGCCGAATTGGCCAGCCGGATGCCGCCTCGCGGTCTGTCACAGGCCGCCGCCCAGTACGGTCTGGGGCTCGACTTTCAGGTGGACGGTATCCCGACGGTGACCGGGTCGGTGCCACCCACAGTGGACCAGGCCGAGCGCACCGAGGACGGCTTCGGCCAGGGCAAGGTGCTGGCCAGTCCGTTTGGCATGGCCCTGGTGGCAGCCACGGTGGCCGCCGGGAAAACCCCGCTGCCGCGGCTCATCGAGGGGCGGCCGACCGCGGTCACCGGTAATAGCACGCCGATCACCCTCAAGATGCTCGACGCTCTGCGCCCGATGATGCGGCTGGTGGTGGCAAACGGCACCGCCAAGGACATCTCCGACTGCGGCGCGGTGTTCGGCAAGACGGGTGAGGCCGAATTCCCGGGCGGATCGCATTCCTGGTTCGCCGGGTATCGCGGGGACATGGCGTTTGCGGCGCTGATCGTCGGCGCCGGCAGCTCGGAGTACGCGGTACGGATGACCAAAGTCATGTTCGACTCATTGCCGGACGACTACCTGGCCTGAACAGCGCTGGCCAGTGCCTGATCGAACGTCTTGATCTGCGTGACCCCGGGACGCTGGCAGCATGCCAGGTGAAGCAGATTGCGTGCACCTAGACCAGCGTGTCGGCTGTGCAGTATTCGAGCGTGAAGGACACCGGCGACCTCGACGATGCGGTCGACGGCCCAGGGTGCCGACGTGGTCACGCGATAATGGCGGGGCACGAACAGACGCACGATATCCCGAGTAAATATCGGAGGTCGATAGACCTCCCCTCCGCTTTGGATGGAGGTGATGTGATGGCGGCTGAGGGTGTGCTGTTCGCCTTCGAGGACGTCGTGGTCGAACGCGGAGGGGTGCGCGCCCTGGACGGGTTCACCGCGGTAGTG
>DASPOT010000176.1:0-11052 GCA_035625875.1 Mycobacterium sp.
GACGCGCTGATGGTCGATGCGTCGTTTCTGGACCGGCTGCGCGGCACCGGGCATCTAGACCCGGTGCTGGCCGCCTCGCATGGCGCGCTGGGTCCGGTGGGCCGCGGCTGCGGCTGCGACGACGACGCTCGCCGGCGACCATACGACGGCTACACGGAACTCCCCGTGGTTGACGGCGCCGCGGTCGATCACCGCGGTGACGCATTGGCCCGGTTGCACGTGCGCTGGTCCGAAATCGACACAGCCGCCGAGTTGATCCAGCGCGCCTGCGACCGGCTTACCACGCTATCCGACACCGCTCTTGTAGCCGAGGTTCCGGCGGTCGACGGCTTCGCGCTGGGCTGGGCCGAGGCGCCGCAAGGCGAGGTGCTCTATGGGCTGGAGGTCCGCGACGGAGTGATCGGACGCTGCTTCGCCCGGTCGGCGTCTTTGCATAACATGCTGCTATTCCACGACGTGTTCGGGGGCGACGTCTTCACCGACTTCCCGTTCATCGAGCCAAGTTTCGGGCTGTGCTACGCCGGGGTGGCGATGTAGATGCCGTGGGTGTTCAGGGGGCTGCGCAACGGGATCCTCACGACCCGATGGCCCAAACATGCAGACGACTACTTCGATGAGTTCCCGGCGGCGATGGGCATGATTGGCCACCCAGAGGCCGCGGTGCCGGCCGCGGTCGCCGACGCGGCGGCGGCCTGCCCCACCGACGCGATATCCATTGCGCCGCGGCCGCGGCTGGATCGCGGGCGTTGCATCCTGTGCGGGCGCTGCGTCGAGCGGGCACCCGACTGGTTCGCGTGGGAACCCGGTTCTGCCACAGCGCAGCTCAGTCGGCGGGCCCTGGTGGTGGGGGACGTCCAAGAGACCGATGAGGCGCTCGCCGAGCTGCGTGTTGCTCTAGGTCACCGGGTCCGGCGGCTGCGGCGGTCGGTGCATCTTCGTCACATCGACACCGGTTCCGACGGCAGCGACGAGTGGGAGATCGAGGCCTTGACCAATCCGGTCTACGACGTTCACAGACTCGGCATCTTCTTTACCGCGAGCCCCCGCCACGCCGACATGCTGCTGGTCACCGGGATCGGTGCCAGCGGAATGGTGGAGCCGCTGCGTCGCACGTTGGAGGCGATGCCGGCACCGACCGTGGTGATCGCCGTCGGCGCAGATGCCGTGAGCGGCGGGCTCATCGGCGGCGGGTACACCGGCGGCACCGGTATATCGGAGCTGGTGCCAGTCGACGTGTGGGTCCCCGGAGCTCCTGCCTCCCCATTCAGCCTGCTGCACGGCATCCTGTTGGCGCTCGGCAGGCTTCCGGTGCTCGGGAGCACGCGGTGATTGTCACGGGCCTGGCGCTGGTGGCCGCGGCCATGCTGATCAGCTGGGGTGCGGGACTTGTCCGCCGCACCAGCACCCAAGTACTCCTGGGCACTGTGGCGTGGACAGCGAACATCGCCGCCGCGGTGGCGTTCGTGATCGCCGCTGCGTTCGGTCTAGCCGGTCGCGCCCAGCGCGTCGACCTCGGCGGGCTGGCCGGCCTTGGGCCGGCCAGCCTCTCCGTCGACGCCCTCTCGGGGCTGTTCCTGGTCATCTCGTTCGGAGTCGCGGTCCCCGCCCTGGCCGCTGCCGCGGCATCCGCCAATCGCAACCGTCCACGACTGCCCGCCGCCATCGCTGTGGCCCTGGCCGCCGTCGCGGTGATTGTCACGGCCGACAACTTCTTCGTCCTGCTGTTCGGTTGGGAGGGGCTGACTGTCGCGTTCTACCTGATGGCCGGTTACGACCGCGACCTGCCCGGCAGAGCTGATGGCTCGATCATCACCGTGGTGTTCGGAAAGGCCAGCGGCGCAGCGCTGTTGATCGGCGCTTTGCTGCTGGCCGGGCGAACGCACACGTTCGTATTCACCTCTGCAGCGGTGGATCCGCGCAGCGCTGTCGGTCAGGCGGCGTACGCGCTGCTGCTGTTGGGGTTCGGCATCAAAGTCGGGCTTGTTCCTGCGCACATCTGGATGCCGCGTGGCTATGCCGCGGCTCCCGGGCCCGCCCGTGCGGTGATGGCCGGTGTCGCCGTCAACGTCGGGTTCTACGGAATGTGGCGCACCCTGCACATCATGGGTCCTCCCGCCGTCTGGCTCACCTGCGTCGTACTAGTCGTCGGGGGAGTCACCGCAATCCTGGGCATCGCGCACGCCGCGGTCAACTCTGATCTGGCGGGGTTGATTTCGTGGTCGAGCGTGGAGAACGCCGGTGTGATCACCGCCGGGTACGGGGCGGCGCTGGTGGGCGCGTCGGCGACCGAGCCGAAGCTGATTGCCGCCGGGCTGGTGGCCGGCACCGCCCAGGTGATCGCGCACGCCCTGGGAAAGACGCTGCTGTTCGTCTCGGCATCGACGATCGAACAGGCCACCGGGACCACCGACCTCGATCGGCTCGGCGCTGTGGTACGTCGCTTACCGTGGGCGGGAACCGGTTTGGTGATCGGGTCACTGACCCTGGCCGGGCTGCCGCTGACCGCAGGTTTCGCGTCCGAGTGGTTCACGCTGGAATCGCTGATGCAACAGTTCCGGGTTGCCAGCCTTGCCATGCAACTGTCCACCGCCGTCACCGGAGCGTTGATCGCCTTGACCCTCGGTATCGCAGGCGTGACATTCGTGCGTGTTGTCGCCGTCACGGCGTTCGGTCCCGCGCGGCTGGGCGAACCGTCGATGGATCCCGACCTCGCGGGTGTGGATCGCCAGTGGTGGTACCGCTTCGGTGTGGCCGCGTTGGTGGCCGGTTGCCTGGGTGCCGCGGCGTTCGCGCCGCTGCAGGTACGGCTGATCGGACACGGTCTCACTCCAATCGTCGGTGGTCAGGCCGCCGGGGCCAACGCCAAGCCCTGGGTGTTGCAGCCGGTGTATGCCGAATTCTCTGCGCTGTCGCCGAGCTGGCTGTGGATCGTGCTTCCGGCGATGACCGTGGTTATCGCCGGGTTTGCGACGCTGTTCGCGGGCCGAAACCCGTTCCGCGCGCGTCAGGTGATTCCGTGGTCGTCCGCGTCGCCGGGCGTGGACCGCGGAGTCGGCTACACCTCGTTCGCCTACGCCAATCCGGTGCGCAATGTGCTGTCCAACGTGCTGTTGACCCGCGCTGAACTTGTCGAGACGGCGGATCAACCCACTGGGCACTCGGCTGCCCCGTTCGCGTTCACCTACCGCGTCGACGTCGTCGACCTTGTCGAGCGCTACTTCTACCGGCCGCTGATCGTGGCGGTGCTGTTCGTGTCGCGATCGGCCAGACGGCTGCAATCGGGGCGCCTGGACGCCTATATGGCCTACATGCTGATCGCCGTGCTCGCGGTTGTCGCCGTGGTGACCGTGACATCCTAAGGTCCGTAGAGTCACTGACGTGCAGCGGGCAATCCGTACGTCAGATCCGATGCGGTGGCCGCGATTTCGAGCAGCCGATTGTATTTGGCTACCCGCTCACCGCGGGCGGGAGCACCCGATTTGAGCTGACCGCATCCCGAACCGACCGCCAGGTCGGCGATAAACGAATCGTCGGTTTCACCCGAGCGATGCGAAATCATCGCACCGTATCCCGCATCCCGGCAGACTTTAAGCGCCTCAAGGGTTTCCGACACCGTACCGATCTGATTGACCTTGATCAGAGCGGCGTTGGCAATGCCGGCGCGCACCGCGAACGCAATCAATTCGGAGTTGGTGACGAAATTGTCGTCGCCGACCAGTTGCACCCGATCACCCAATGCCTCGGTCAGCTTGTGCCAGCCCGCGGTGTCGTGCTCGCCCATACCGTCTTCAATGCTCCACACCGGAAACTTCTCGACGATGCTCCTGTATCGGTCCACGAGTTCGTCGCTGGACAACGATTCACCGCCCACGCGGTAGCGGCCGTCACGGTGGAATTCACTGGCGGCGGGGTCCAGCGCAATCGCCACACCGGCGCGCCCGGCGGTGTAACCGGCATCGGAAATGGCCTGAGTGAGCAGTGCCAAAACCTCTTCTGGGCGGTCGATCTCGGGTGCGAAACCACCCTCGTCACCCAATCCCGTCGCAAGGTTGCGGTCGACCAACGCCGATCTCAGATGCCGATACACCTCGGCGCCCGCGCGGACCGCTTCCGGCAGCGACGGCGCCCCGAGCGGGGCGATCATGAATTCTTGAAAGTCGAGATTATTGACCGCATGGGCTCCGCCGTTGACGACGTTGAAGTGTGGAACCGGCAGCTGCGGAACCACGTCGGCAGGAGTCAGCCACTGCCACAACGGTTGCCCGGACTCCAGTGCGAATGCCTGCGCAGCGGCCATCGAGACGCCGACGATCGCGTTGGCGCCCAACCGCGACTTGTCGACCGTGCCGTCCAGTGTTCGCAAGGTCTGATCAACCTCATCGAGCGCGGTGAACGGTCGACTTGTCAGCGCGTCGGCGATCGGCCCGTTGACGCCTGCCACAGCGCGGAGCACACCCAAGCCCCCGTAGCGCTCGTCGTGGTCGCGCAGTTCGACCGCCTCCCGGCTGCCGGTCGACGCCCCGGACGGTACACCGGAGCGGACCCGCCTTCCGTCCGAGAGCGTCGCCCATACCGACAGGGTGGGCCGGCCACGAGAATCGAGGATTTCGATCGCGGATATCGACGAAAACTTTACGGTCACCTGAGTCCCTCCGCGTCCGGATCGACCGAGCGCAGTCGTCCGACGGCCAGGTCGACTATTGATCTTGTTCCGCAGGGACCGTTGGCTGTCCGTGATGGACGTGCGGTTGCGGCGAGCCCCTCCGCCTTCCTCACCCCAACTTACCAGCGCGCGCGGCACAGACGCATGGGTTTCGCACATCGACATGGCGCTCGTGGCGCGGGCGGCGTCGCGGCGAGACAATTGAAAACCCTTGCATCGCAACAGACGGAGCGGCCGTGGATGAAGACTGCCTCAACCTGAGCGCGTATTTCGATGAACGCCGGCGCACCGGCAAGCGCTTCCTGCCGATGCGCTGATCGACCTGTACGAAGAGCGGCGCATCGCGACCAGCATCGTGCTGCGGGGCATCGCCGGCTTCGGGTCGCGGCACCACTTCAGAAGCGACCAGTCGCTGAGCCTCTCCGAGGATCCGCCCCTCGCGGTGATCGCGGTGGACACGAGGACAGTGATCGAAGGACTGCTGGACCCGCTGCGGGCGATCGAGCAGCGCGGTCTGGTCACCCTCGAGCGTGCCCTGCTGCGCGACGACATCACCGCCATTGGGCTTGCCGACAACCTGCACGAAGAAGCCAAATTGACGATCTACCTCGGTCGCAAGGAACGCGTCTATGGTGTCCCGGCGTACATGGCGCTTCGCGATCTGATGTACCGGCGCCAACTCGCCGGAGCATCGGTATTTCTGGGTCTTGAGGGCACAGCCCACGGACACCGCCAACGTGCGCGCTTCTTCAACGGCAACGCCGACGTCCCGGTCATCTTCATTGCCGTCGGCAGCGTTGAGCGCATCGGGCAGCTGCTCCCCGAACTGGGCGGATTGCTCAGAAGGCCCCGCTGATCACGCTGGAACGGGTCCGTGTCTGCAAGCGCGACGGTGAACTGCTGCAACGCCCGCACGCATTACCGGGGACCGACGAGCACGGCCTGCCGCCGTGGCAGAAGCTGATGGTCTATACCTCGGAATCCGTGCGCCACCATGGTGTGCCCATTCACCGCGCCTTGATCCAGCGACTTCGGCAGCGGAAATCGTCCCGCGGGGCGACGGTATTGCGCGGATTCTGGGGCTTCCACGGTGATCACGAACCGCACGGCGACAAACTATTCGCGCTCACCCGTCATGTTCCCGCTGTCACCATCATCATCGACACCCCCAACAACATCGCTAAATCCTTCGATGTGGTCGACGAACTCACCCAAGAGGATGGACTGGTGACAAGCGAAATGGTGCCCGCACTGGTGCCGGCCCACGGTGATGGCGGCGACCGCGGAGCACACATGGCCCGTCACACATACTAAATCGCAGGCCGGCCGACTTGGCTGTGGATTGACAAGCGACTGAGGATAACCGGTCGGCGGGGGGTGACCGTGGCTTCGGCGTGACTCGGAACCGACTGGAATGTGCCGGTTTTGGTCGGCCCGTAGAGGCAGCCAGTTACCTTGTGCTGCAAGCGAAAACGGGCAATAACGCGAACTATCAGCCACGGCGGGTTGATAATCCGTTGGTCGCGGGTTGGAGCCCCGCCCGGCCCCACGTTAAAAGGCCTGGTCAGACATGGTTTAGAGCCGATAGAACGGCGACGTAGGCCCTTTCCTCGCGGCGCCTGGCGGGTTGACGGCGGCGAGGTACGCCCGCTAGCTATCGCTAGCGGGCGTACCAGCAGATCTTTTCGGCTTCGAGCGGAAATGACGCGTCCGGGTGATACGGCACGACGCGAGGGGTGTACACCTCGGGCGGTCGCGGCCCGTCGACGTGGACGTGGTAGCTGAACGTCCCGCGAATGACTTCGTCGCCGCGTTCCATCGGGATCCGTTCGGCCGGACCGTGGCCCCAGGCCGCGCCGTATAACTGCACTTGCACCGCGTCCGGTCCGACCGCGCCAAGCGAAGCGAGGACTCGGAACTCGTGCCCGGCTCCGGCCGGCTCGACGTGCAGCGCGCCGAACGACACGTCGCTCCAGTAGTTCGCGATCATTTCCCGCCAGCGTTGTACGTCGCTCCCGACCCGGCAGTGGTCGGCTAGGCGCGTGCGGTAGGCGGTCGCCGCGGGGGCGTAGAGCTCCTCGACGTACTGCCGGACCATCCGCTCCGACGAGAACTGGGGCGTCAGCGTCGCCATGCTCTCGCGCACGCGCCGCATCCAGTCTTCTGGGATCCCGTTCTCGTCGCGCGTGTAGAACATCGGGACGATCTCGTTTTCCAGCACCGCGTAGAGGCCGTTGGCCTCCTCGACATCCCACTGCGGGTCGTTATTGTGTTCCCGTCCGTCGCCGATCGCCCAACCCACCTGCGGGGCGTATGCCTCGGCCCACCAGCCGTCGAGCTCCGACAGGTTGAGGCCGCCGTTGACGAGCACTTTCATCCCGCTCGTTCCGCTGGCTTCCCACGGCCGTCGCGGGGTGTTGATCCAGACGTCGACGCCGTCGACGAGCTGTTCGGCGAGGAGCAGGTCGTAGTCGGCAATGAACGCGACGTGCGAGCGAAGTTCCGGGCGTTGCGAGAACGCATACCAGCGCTGGATCATCGCTTTCCCGAACGTGTCGGCCGGATGCGCCTTGCCGGCGACGGCGATCTGAACGGGCCGTTCGGGATTGGTGAGAATGCGCGCGAAGCGGTCGGGATCGTGCAGCAGCAGCGCGGTGCGTTTGTACTCGGTGAAGCGCCGGGCGAAGCCGAGGGTCAGGGCTATCGGATCGAAAATGCGCTGCGCTTCATCGACGCGGTCAGCGCCGGCGCCGGCGATCGTCAATTGGCGTGCCAGCCGTTGGCGCGCCCAGAGCACGAAGCGCTCGCGGTTGCGATTGCGCATCCTCCACAACTCGGCCGTCGGGAGCTTCTCCATCCGCTCCACGATTGGCGTGGGAACGCCCAGCCACTGGTCGCGCAGCTCGGCGTTCGTCCACAACTCGTCAACGGCCGGCGAGTCCCACGATGGAACGTGGACGCCGTTGGTGACGTGCCCGACGGGAACTTCCTCGATCGGGCAGCGCGGAAAGAGATCCGCGAAGAGTTCGCGGCTCACCTCGCCGTGCAGCCGACTCACGCCGTTGATGCGGGACGCCCCGCGAATCGCGAGGTACGCCATGTTGAACGGTTCGGAATCGTCGTTCGGCTGCATGCGGCCCAGGCTGAGGATCTCACCGATGCTTACGCGCATCTCGGCTGCGAACGGCGAGAGGTAACCGACGACGTAGCTGGGATCGAACCGGTCGAAGGCCGCGGCGACCGGCGTGTGGGTGGTGAACACGGTGCCTGCGCGCGCGACGGTCAGCGCGACGTCGAACGGTACGTTCTGTTCCCGCACGATCCAACGGGCGCGTTCCAACACGGCGAATGCCGCGTGCCCTTCGTTGAGGTGACAGACGTCCGGATCGAGTCCCAGCTCGCGCAGCAGCCGCCAGCCGCCGAACCCGAGCGCCATCTCTTGCTGCCACCGGACTTCGGGATCGGCCTCATAGAGGTGCGCCGTGATACCGCGGTCTGACGGGTCGTTCGCCGGATCGTTGCTGTCGAGCAAGTACAACCACAGCCGGCCGACGTTGACGGCCCAGGCGCGCAAGTACACGGTCCGGCCCGGAAAATCGAGCGGGATGCGAATCCAGGCACCGTCTTTGCCGCGCAAGCGCTGCACCGGAATCTCGCTGGGATCGCTGAACGGGTAGAGTTCGCGCTGATTGCCCTGCGAGTCGAGGGCCTGACGAAAGTATCCCTGCTGGTAGAGCAAGCCGACTCCGACCACCGGCGCGCCGAGATCGGTCGAAGACTTCATGTGATCGCCCGCGAGCACGCCCAGCCCGCCCGCATAGATCGGCAACGCCTCGGAAAGACCGAACTCCATGCTGAAGTACGCGGTCAGATTCAGGGTTTTCGCCGCCTGCGACTGAGGAAACCAGAACGGGTCGCTGTTGCGCCTCCGGCGATCTTCGATCAGTGTGCGCACCTCGACGCTGAACGCGTCGTTGTTGCCCAGCTCCTCGAGCTCGGGCTGGCCGATCGATTTGAGCACCGCCCAGGGATTGCGCGACGCAGCCCAGAGCTCCGGATTGACGCGATGCCAGACGCGATCGGCACGGTGCGACGAGATGAGCCGCATGTCGAGTGCGAGGTCGTCCATACCATGCAGCGAGTCCGGGAGGTTGATTTCCGCGCGATGATCTGCCATGAGTGCCCTACCTATCGGTTGGGAAAGCGCCTGCGAACGTACCTTGGACGTATTAATCCAAGACAAACCCTCAGTGACCGTACGGCTGCACGATGCGCGGCATTCGCGTGCCACGCTGACGCACCGCGATGCCGAGCGGGCCAGGAAATAGGAGCGTCCAGGACGAGCAGCCCTATGCCGTCGCCGCCGCCCTCGCCGGTGCCCGTAACCCGGTGATGTCATCGCCCACCGTCGCCGAATGCCTTATTGTCCTGACGGCTCGCCATGGCCCTCTTGCACGCACCGTCTTTGAGCGGCTTCGTGCCGAAATCAACTTGGGTGTCGCGCACTTCACTGATGAACATGCAGCTGCCGCACACCGCGCCTTTCTGCATTATGGCAAGGGGCGCCACCGCGCAGCCCTGAACTTCGGCGACTGTATGACCTACGCCGCCGCCCAGCTGAGCCACGAACCACTCCTAGCGGTCGGCAATGATTTCGCGGAAACCGACCTCAGGTTCGACGGCGGAGTCATCGGGTACTGGCCCACACTGAACACCACCACGTAGATCCCTGTCCGACGAGTCGGCTGGTCTCCCAGTGCCAGCGCTAACGCTTTGTCACTCGAAAAGCCGTAGCGGGCATCTGTCCGATCTCGGTAGGCCTCGTAGCTGCTAAAAGCCTCGGTAGCACTTCCGTCGGCCGGCGTCCGATGACACGATCCGTCGCATGACTGAACGCATCACGTCAGCGGTGCTCGTCGCCGTCGTGCTGGTTTGCAGCATTGCCTGCGGTGCTCAGCGCACGGCACCGGGCGCGACCTCATCCGTGCACGCCGTCGCGACCACGGGCTCGTCGACCCCGGACGTCCCGCCACTGAGCGCCGCTGCGCGCGCGGCCGGATTCGTGGACGTTCGAAGCGTCGTTCTCGACGCGATCGTCGACCTGCGCTACGCGACGCCCAATAATTTCACGGGCGCGCCGCTGTATCCCGCCGACGCCCGCTGCCTTGTCCACGAATCCATGGCCCCGGGTCTCGGCGCAGCTGCGGCGGCGCTGCGCCCGCAAGGAGACGCACTCGTTTTCTGGGATTGCTACCGGCCGCACGACGTCCAGGTCAAGATGTTTGACGCGGTCCCCAACCCCGCCTGGGTGGCCCGGCCCGGCCCGTATGCACGCAGCCATGTGGCTGGCCGCTCGGTCGACGTGACATTGGCCAGCGAGCAAGCGCAGTGCCCACCCGACCAGCGGGTGGCCCGCTTCTGCCTCCTCGACATGGGAACCGACTTCGATGACTTCTCGCCCCGCGCGTTGGCATATGCAACCGACGGCGTCAGCGCGGACGCGCAGGCCAACCGGGGGCGCTTGCGCGCCGCCATGAACGCCGGCGGGTTAACCGTGTACTCCGGTGAGTGGTGGCACTTCGACGGCCCAGGCGCCGCGGTCGACCGCCCGATTCTCGACGTCCCGGTCGACTGAGCGTTGCTCATATACTGAGAGAGCATTCCAGAATATGGGCTTAGCTGTAGCGTTCTGCCGAGGACGTGCCTACCAGGGACTGCACATGAACGACGACCGCCGGGCTATCCACACGCACGGGCATCACGAGTCATTTCACCAGGTCAGCTTCGCGGTATTGGCATTCTCTTTTTTTGCAAGTACGTTATTCATTGATGGATAACGCGGATCAGACCCCATCGGGCATTCCGCTGCAGCCCGTATACGGGCCGGCGGATAGAAGTGCAGAACCTCCGCCGCCCGGGGAGTTTCCCTTCACCCGGGGTAACTTCGCGTCCGGGTACCGGGGCAAGTTGTGGACGTTGCGGCAATACTCCGGCTTCGGCACCGCCGAGGAATCCAATCGCCGCTACCGCTACCTCTTGGAGCAGGGCGGGACGGGGCTGTCGGTGGCGTTTGACCTGCCCACTCAATGCGGGTATGACTCCGACGATCCCGAGGTGACCGACGAGGTCGGCCGGGTCGGCGTCGCGGTGGACACCCTCGCCGACGCCGAGATCCTGTTCGACGGCATACCGCTGGACAAGATCAGCACCAGCATGACGATCAACGGCCCGGCGGCGATCCTCTTGGCGTTCTATGTCGCCGCCGCCGAGCGCAAGGGGGTACCGCGGGCGAAGCTGACCGGGACTACCCAGAACGACATTCTCAAGGAGTACGCCTCGCGCGGCACTTGGATCTGGCCGCCGGAGCCGTCGCTTCGGCTGATCGCGGA
>DASPOT010000177.1:0-10793 GCA_035625875.1 Mycobacterium sp.
CTAGAAGGGGTTCCGGCCACTCTTGAGTCGGCATACCAAGAACGAAAGAATCCGCCGGAGGCGAGCGTCGTGGTGCCGTTGGCCCAAGGAAAGACCTCCACCTCGTCCGGGGTTACTCCGATTCGTTTCGCGTAGTGGTAAACCGCATTTTGTGAACAGATTTGGGAACAAGACTCCCTGAAACTGGCCAATATCGTTGCAACGCAGTGTGGAAGCGGGCCGTCATCGCTAGAGGCTTGTGAATTCGATCTTCTTACTTCGACTGCGTCGCTTTCCGGACCGCGCGTCGATCCGGTACGTTTTATCGAGCTCTAGGCAACCCTGGATTCCCCGGTGCCGTGCGGCTGCCGTGCGCAACTCGAACTCAACGCTTCGAACCTCCCGTTTGGTGAGTTTGACGGGATTGTTCACCGCGGGCAGAGCAGTCCCAAGGAACGATGGGGACGGTGTGCGTTCGCCACTTCCGCGTAAACGTCCGCTTCAAGAAGCCAGGGACCTTATACAGAACGATTTTCTCTAGGTTGCGGTCGTACAGGAGGTTGCGATTCTTGATCGCTACCTTCATTCGTGTGCAGTTCCCGTCATGCCAGTAGGAGGGACCTTGTACCGCAATCAAATGAATAAAACCGACGAGATAGGCGGGGATCCCGATGAGGGCGGCGACCGCGCCAGGAATCCCGATGAGCTTGGTCCAATCGAACCCGTTGTCCGTAGCGGCCAATACGATTACGGACACGAGCAACCCTTTAGCACGTAGAGGCTCCGATCGCGGACGACCACTACATCAGCTGGAGCAGCCGCCGCCGCACCCCTTATCGGCACAACGTCCGTGGTACCAGGTCGTCCGGACCGGCGCGCGAGATCGCGGTGTCGCTCCCCGTCGCGAGTAGCGAAACAGCCAGGAATGCCGCCGCAATCGCGGCGATGTATTTGGCGAGTGCCTTTCTCATATCATCCTCCGGTTCTGAAGTAATCGGACAGCCTGACCGTTGATTCGTCGTCGGGGCCGAGGGTCAATTGCGCCGGTGGGCAGGCAGCACTGATCAGCTTTTTGGCGATCGTCGGCGCGGCGGCGCCATCGATGAGCAGCTGCGTGGTGGGTTGATCGTGAAAGAAGATGAGGATCGCGAGGGGCGCGATGATGGTGAACACGGTGGTAATAACCCAGTACGACACCGACCTGAGCATTTTCTGATACTCGGGACGAAGATTCTCTTCACGAAGCTGATACCAGTGCGTCGCTTCAAGCAGCATCGCGCCCACGAACGGAGCGCTGGCCTGGGCCACCGTGATCAACCTGCGCACCTCCTGCACGCCGAGGACCAACGCGTCGCCGTCAACCGGCGGGTCTACGGCAAAAGCTCCCGGTCTTGCCGTGTGTCGGCTCGTGGTGGCAGCCAAACGTGGTCAATGAACGAGTAGTCCCCTACTCGACTTTGTGACCGGGAGGTCGTAGGAAATGCGGCGACTCTTAAGACAAGCCAGGCGCCGTCATCGTGATGCTCGCGGCGCTCGCGGCCGAGCATTGAGTAGGACGTGCGATTCGCCAACATCACCATCATCGAAGGCATCGGCGCGAGTCAGCATGGCATCGGCATGGTTTCGGCGCGCATCGCGGAAATGGTGGTGCACGACCAGCGGACAGTTGTGCCGATCGGCTCGTATCATCCCCGCTACGGGTCACGCTCTCGGTGCCGAGTGTCGTCGGCACGCAAGGCGTGGTCCGGGCCGTCGAACCGGAGCTGTCCGACGACGAACGGGCGGCACTCCAGCGCAGCGCGGACTGGCTGAAGGCCGCCGTGGCGCGCATCAAGATTTGAGGCGTGGAGCGGTCTTCAATCGCCGACGCGGAGCTTTGCGCCGACCGTGCGGAGCCGCCGGCGGCGACGCCACGGCCAGCACGATTGGCCCACGCAATCGGGGCGATGGTTCCCCCGCTGCTGTTCGGCCTTCGGCTCTGGGTCTGGGTTTGCCTCGCACTCTACCGCTCGTTCTGGCTCAAACTCGACAACGCCCATTGGGCCGGCACCTCGGCGGCACTCGTGTCTCAGCCGGAACTCGGCGCGTCGTTGCGCAAGGGCTGGTTCCGCATGCTCGGCACCATCGTGGGCGCCGTGGCTGCTGCTGACCTACACGATCCGTACCGGGCCCGCCAGCACCTGGGTCACGCTAATCGCGGTGTTGGCGCTCAGCTTTGCTTTCGAGCTCGTCTACCACGGGGTCAGCGGCGGCGGCTGGCGATTAGCTGAAGACTCGTTCGTGACACGAGCGAGTCCATCCGGCATTCACGGGTCATTTTCGAAGGTTGGGCAACTATCGTTGCGGTATCTGTCGCCAATCAGGCGTGCGCTTGGAGGCATCGTGGCCGACAACTCTTCGGGGATATCGATCGACTATCGCAAATTGGCTGCGGCATGTCGGGTCGAGCCCGGTACCACCGTCGATCTCGAGCGCAACTTTGATCCGGGCCGTGCGGACCATCGCCTCGGTAAGCAGGGCGCCGAGATCGCGCTCGAACAGGCCAAGCAGGAGCTGTTCGCGTTACAGGACAGGTTCTATGCCCAAGCCGATCACGCCCTTCTGCTCGTCTTGCAGGGGATCGATGCCGCGGGCAAGGACGGGACCATCAAACACGTCATGTCCGGGGTGAACCCGGAAGGTGTGGACGTCTACAGCTTCAAAGCGCCCAGCACCAAGGAGCGCTCACACGACTACCTGTGGCGCCACCAACTCGTGGTGCCGGAATTGGGCCGGATTGCGGTGTTCAACCGCTCTCACTACGAGAACGTGACCGTCACCCGTGTGCACCCCGAGCTGCTGTGGCCGCGCAGCGCCGATCTCACTTCCAAGCGCATCTGGCATCGGCGTTACTGCCAAATCAACGACTGGGAACGGTATCTCAGCGAGAACGGCACGGTGATCATCAAGATCTTCCTGTACGTGTCGCGCGCTGAGCAAAAGAAGCGGTTCCTCGAGCGCATCGACGACGAAGACAAGAACTGGAAGGTCTCGGCCGCCGACGTGAAGGAGCGGGAGTACTGGGACAAGTACCAAGAAGCGTTTTCAGAGATGTTGACCCACACGAGCACCGACTACGCCCCATGGCATGTGATCCCTGCCGACCACAAGTGGTTCTCCCACATCTCGACTTTCTCGATCATCCTGGAGGCGATGAAGGAGCTGGCGCCGGCGTATCCCGAGCTGGACGAAAAGGACGAGGCCAACTTGGCCACAATCAAAGCCGAGCTGATGTCAGGCGAATGACCTTGAACGCATGTCGGACATCGAAGCGGCTAACATTGGGCGCTGGCTGCTCGCGGATCGGCGTCGCCTTCGGCGACACCGATCCGGTCCACGCGCTTAATGCCGTGCGCCGGGGCCTGGTGGTCGCCCAGGACAGCGGCAACCGGGGCAACGAAACACACCTGGCGAGCACCCTGTGCCGCGTCGACGCCAAGTACGGCGACCCGTTAGCCGCGTTCGACTAGGTCTTTCTCGCAATTCGCAACTACCACGACTCCGGCAACACCACCCTGATCCGCAGCTCGCTAGCGGTGCTCGCCGCCTTCTTCGACCGGCTCGGACGCTATGAGCCGGCGGCCACCATCGCCGGTTTCGCGTTCAGCCCGCTCACCGCAGCGTCGGTCCCTGAACTCAACGCCGCGATCACCCACCTGCGCGAGGTCCTCGGCGACCAGGCCTACGAATCGCTCGCCCGCAAGGGTGAAACGATGACGACCGCCGTCATGGTGGTATACGGATATGACCAAATCGATGCGGCCCGAAGAGAGCTGAACGCCGTCTCGAAAGGACTACATTCGAGACACACAGGCGCGCCGGGTGATTAGCACCGCAACGCTTGAGGCGTTAGTCGAGGACGCGAACTGGGAGAGGACAAAGGACGACGCCAGGCGCATGTGGATCACTCCCGTAGGTCTGGACGATGGTGGCGATCACCGCTGCGACAACGAAGGCGCCCAAGGCGCCCCAATCATGCTGTCCGCTAACACCTTCGACTGAGAGCACTAAGCCCCAGCGCGGGGTTGTGTCGGCGGTGTGTCAAATCGTGGAATTTGGGCCCTCTCCCCCACTTGTTGTGTGGGGCGGTGGCGTGGTCGTCTGCCGCCGCGGCCCGACTGTCAGACCCAGCGCGGGGCCGCACGATCGGTGCCAACTTTGTCAGTCAAACCAGTCGCTCAACGCGGTGGTGGCGAGTACTTCTTTGCCGACGTACTCCTGCACGATGCGGCGTCCGGCGCCCAGGAGCGCCGCGGCGCGGGCACCGATTTCATCTGCGAGCCAGTTGCGTACCCAGTCGAGTATGGCGGGATCGACCCGACTGGATGCTGTTGAGCGCCGGGCGGTGCCGTGCAGGTACCCCAGCCGGTAGAGCCCGCGCGCCGGCGTGAGTGCGGGCAGGCCGATCTCGCTGGCCTTGGCGACGGCGGATTTGGCCATGCGGAACCCGGCGATGTCGAGGTCACCGAAGTAGTAGCAGTGCGGCGGGGCGGGTGCGCCAGACAGCGCCAACGCTGCCAGGCGGGTTCCGACTTGTTTGCCTGAGCCCCAGATCAGCCGGCCGGCGAAGCCGAGCTGGCGTGCCCGGGTGCTGATCGAATGGTAGGTGGTGTAGTTCTCCACGATCAGCCAGTCGCCGGGCCCGCAGACGGTCTGCTGAACGGGCGGTCAGCAGGGATAGGTTTCCAGCAGCGCGAAGGTGAGCCGGCCCGGGCGGAAGAGTGGGCCGTTGATGCGGGTCTCCAATAGTTTTTCGTCGCCGAAGATGTCCAGCGAGCGTTCCCGCATGGGAATGTAGTGGTCGTCCCCCAACAGGGCCTCTACGTGCTGAAGGGCTGCTCGTGTCCATGATCGTGTTGGCCGCTACCGACAACGGATTCGATTGGACCAAGCTCACCGGGATTCCTGCCGCGGTCGTCGCCTTCCTCGCGCTCATCGCCTATCTCGTCGGCTTTATTCATCCGATTGCGGTAAAGAACCCTCCTACTGGCATGACGGGCAAAGCACACGAATGAAGGTAGCGATCAAGAATCGCAGCCTCATGTACGACCGCAACGTCGAGAAAATCGTTGTGTAGAAGGTCCCTGGCTTCTTGAAGCGGACGTTTACGCGGAAATGGCCACCCCACCGCAGAGCACCCCAATCGTTCCTTGGGGGACTACTCAGCCTGCGCTGAACAATCCCGTCGAACTAACGAAACGGCAGGATCAAAGCATTGAATTCGAGTTGCGTACGGCAGCGAAAAACCCCGGGCGCCTAGAGCTCGATAAGACGTTTTGCATCGAGGCTAAGTCCGGAAAGCGACGCAACGAAGTAAGAAGATTAAGAAGATCAAGTTCACAAGCCTCTAGCGATGCCAGGCCCCGCTTCCACAGTGCGTTGCAACGATATTGGGCAGTTTCAGGGAGTCTTGTTCCCAATCCCGCAGCGCGGTCGAAAAAGGTACAGGCTGTCGGCGGGCACAGCCAGGCGTCGGCGTGCCACTTGCGGCCTGCCGGCAAACAAGGCATCCGCCCACGTGCCACACGAGTCCCCGAACCATGTTCTGATCTACAACTGCTCTGCCCTCGCTGTGGCCAATCGCCTCCGCCGGCGACGCGGCCCCGCTTCATGGTGATAATTTTTCGGTCCTCCAGGTTTAGTTGGCAGTTCTCCAGTTGAAGGTGACCAGCTACGGCGTGTTCCGCAGTGTTCGTGGCAGGTGACTTCAGCCGGTCTGACCAGGTTTCATCACAGACGAAGCCCGGACCTGATTAGTGGCCGTTGAGTCTCTGCACCCGGTCGCCGCCAACGGCCCAGGGCCCGGTGCGCGGGCGGTGGGCGCCGAGCGTCAACTGGTATGGCGGGCAACACCGTTCCGGAGCTGGCGACGGCGGAGATGCAACCTTCGCTGCCAGCATTGCACGGTACGGAGGGGATTGAGATGATCGATCGGGACCACCCGTTGCTACAAGAGCTACCGCTGACGAAAGCTCCTGTGTCACCTTCGCCGATGTAGCCGCTGGATTCTTCGATTGCCCGCGCATCCCACGGGGGGAATCCTCGACGTCGAGGCATGACGAACGAACCCAGTTGACTCCCTCTGTTCGGCGGTCGGGCAGCACCTGTAGCGTTTATGGACGTCCCCACCCATCATCGGGCCGAGATTATCTAGACGGCGGGAGAAGCAGACGATGGCGGAAGAGTCGAGTGCAGGGTTTACCGAGCAATTGAAGGAGCTGGTGACGCAGAACGAGAACCGAATAAAGACGATTCAGGGCCAGATCGCAGAGCAGTGGGACACTCAGAGGAAGGCGATCGCGGATCTGGTGGAACAGCAGTGGGACGCGCAGAAGAAGGCGATCGCTGACTTTGTGGAACAGGAGCGGAACTTTCAGATCGCAGAGCGCTGGGACGATCAGAGGAAGGCGGTCGTGGATCTGGTGGAACAGCAGTGGGACGCCCAGAGGAAGGCGATCGCGGATCTGGTGGAACAGCAGTGGGACGCTCAGAAGAAGGCGATCGAGGAAGCGCTAAATGCGATCGGTGGGATGTTCAAGCGTAGGTCGGAATGACGTCGGTACCCGATGAGAGAGGTTCCTAACTGTCATCCAGTTAGGGACCTCACCCTCGGCGTCGGCGAAACCTTCGCCGCGATCTCCCTGCTGATCGCGGTCATCGCGCGCGAAAAGGCTCAGTTACCAGTCCATCTCATACCCGACTTGATGCGCTGGCTCGACATCCCGCCTGCGCACCCTCATCGAGCAGATCGGCAGACATCCGCCGCCGGGCTGAACATCCGTCTTAGGCGGGCGACGCCAGTCATCTGAGTCGAACGCGGTGCCGCAACACGTTTTACGTGTCCGTCTCAGGGCTGGCGGTTTTTTTCCCAGCAAAGCACTGAAATGCCAAGATAATTGAGACGCTCTCGGAAGGTAATCGCGAAGGTACAGGGGTGAAATATGTTGTGGTACAACCAGATAACGAAAGCGACGACTTTTACCGGTAATCCGTCGTATTCAATTCCGCCGTATTCGGGGCGGATCCTCGAAGGTTTGAGCTGGGTAGGCTAAACTCCCGAAGACTGGGCGCCCGTTGCTTCGGTCGTTGGGGGACCTTTGAGTTTTTCGGTCGCCACGGCCGCACCACGGGCCAGTTCCGCCGTGGCCAACACCATCACAACCACCGCCAGCGCGAGCGCGAACCGGCCGACGCCGTTGGTCTTAAGTGTCTCGCCAAGCACCACGATGCCGAGCACTGAACCGACGACCGGCTCGGCCACCGTCAACGTTGGCAGCGAGGCGGTCAATGTGCCGGCCTGAAACGACGACTGCTGCCACATCGTAGCAGCGATGGCGACCAGCACCCAGGCGTATAACTCGGGCGCGCGCAGCAGCGCCCATATCCCGTCGCCGAGCCGATCGACCACGCCCTTGGTCAGCACCGAGAACAGGCCCCACAGCGAGCCGGAGACCACCCCCAACAGGACGGCGCGAACCGCGCCCGACCAGATGCGGGCGCCGAGCAGGCACAGCATCAGTGCCGGAGCGATCACGGCCACTACCCACATCCAGGTTCCCAGCGGCGCCCTGGAATGCCCTGCCTGTGGGTCACCCACAGTGACGAGAACGGCCACGCCGCCCGCCAGTAGCACCGCCCAGGTCCACTCGGAGCGGGTCACTTTCCGATGGCTGAGGTTGGCGCTGATCGGCAGCGCAAACAGCAAAGAGGTGACAAACAGCGCTTGGACCAGCACCACCGACCCTAGGCCCAGCGCCGCGGCCTGCAGCGCGAAGCCGACCGCGGCGACCAGGCTGCCCAGCCACCACCGCGGGTTGCGCAGCAGCCGGGAGAACAACGCAATCGCAGCAACCCGCTCGTCGGTGACGTCATAGGCCAAACGCTGCTGAACGGCGTCGCTAATCGCGATGAACAAGGCGGCGACCAGCGCAAGCACCGCCGCGATGTCCGCCTTGGCCACCGGGCCGCCTCCTCTTCATCTTTGCGTCTTGGGCAGTACCCGCATCGCAGACACAGCAGGCGCCGGCCACAATGAGAGACCGCTGGTTAAGCGTACGGAGCAATGATCAGAACCTACTGTGGATGAGCCTCGGCGAGGCGGCGTGAGTGGGCGCACCTTCCCAAGGATGATCTCGAAGTCATCAAGTTTCTGATCAAGAGCCGGCGTTGGCGCGCTGGTTCGGGAAGGTACGCCCTTGCTCACGGTAATTCATGACACGGAATCACCCAACGACAACGCCGGTGCGGGCCGATCGTCGCTCGATGCGATCGTCCGCGACGGCGCCCGTCAGATGGTCGAAGCGGCGTTGCGGGCCGAGGTCGCCGCGTACGTGGAACGGTTCGTAGATCAAGTCGATGAGCATGGTCGGCGCCTGGTACCAAGCGTCGCAGCTGGTGCATGGCGCGATCAGCGTCTACTGGCCCGACAAGGGGATACAGCCGTAGACGAAGCTTACGAGGGGTGGTGACCTGTTTGCCGGTGGAGGGTGACCGGCCCGTGGAACCGGGTGGGGTTGCGGCGGTGACCGGTCGGGCGCGTAGGGCGGTGGAGGGTGACGGTCGGTGGTACCCGCGTGGAGTGGGTAACCTGTGGCTGCTGCCGTGGTTTCATCGCCGCCGCGATTCCTCCCATTCCTCCCACTTGTCCCACCGCCGCAATTGCTCCCGCCGCTGTTCCAACACCCGCCGGTGCCGCTCCTCGGAGTCCTCTCGCTCCTTGATGTGGGTTTCCCCTGAAATCGTGGAGGCTTCATTTAAGCTGCGTCCGGCTGGATGGCAGCGATTCTCTCGTACTCGTCCGGAGCCAGCAACGCCGCCGAGCTGTGCCGTCGTTTGACGTTGTAGAAGTCCTGGCACAGGGGACGACGACGGCGCGGGCCTCGGCGCGGGTGCGGAAATGATGCCGGGACAACACCTCATGCTCGAGGGTGGAGAAGAACGCCTCCGAGGCGGCGTTGTCGAAACACGACCCGACCCTGCCCATCGACTGCACAACCCCGAGCCGGCGGCACAGTTTCGTGAAATCCTTTGCCGTGTAGGTTGATCCGCGATCGGTGTGGAAGATCACCCCGTCGATCACAGTGCGTCCGCCGCGCACCGCAGCAGCCATCTTGATCGCATCGCCGGCCAGTTCGGCATCCGGATGCTCCGCCGTCGGGCTGGCCAGCAACTTGCGGGAGAACAGATCCAGGACGGTAGCCAGGTAGAGCTTGCCCTCATCGGTCGGGATCTCGGTCATGTCGCCACACCATTTCACATTCGCCGCCGGCGCGCTGAAGTCGCGCTTCAGCCGATCCGGGAACTTCGGCGCGGTCTTGTCCTGCTGGGTTGTTCCCTTGCGGCGCTTCGGCTTCCGACCCTGCAGGCCCTGTCGTCGCATCGAGTCGGCGGCCGTGTTCACACTCACCGTCCAGCCGGCCTCGACGAGATCGGCATGGATGCGCGGTGACCCGTAGGTGCGCTTCGACGCCTCGAACGCGGCCTTGACCGCGGCGTCGAGCTCGCTGCGGCGCACCTCGGTCGGGGTCGGTTCCCGGTGCATCCACTTGTAGAACCAGGAGACGCTGACCCCCAAGATCGCGCAGCACACCACGTGTGGCACCCGGTACATGGTCCTCTGGTCAGCGATGAAGCGTGCCACGCTCACTTCGTCGCCTCCTTCACCCACAGGACCACCGATCGCTTTAAAACGTCGCGCTCCATCCGCAGCTGCGCGTTCTCGGCGCGCAGCCGCTTCAACTCTGCCGCGTCGCCCGTCGAAAGCCCTTCGCAACCTTCGCGTTCGGCGCGATCTTTGGCGACCCAGTTACCGAGCGTGCCCTCATGAACCCCGAGATCACGGGCGATCTGTGCTATCGGCTTACCCGTCTCCCGGACGATGCGGACCGCACCCTCCTTGAACTCCGGATCGTACTTCCTGCGCGTTTCTGGCATGACCACTCCTCATAGTGCATGCCTCCACGGTTTTGGGGGATGTCCAATGCGCCGCCAGTTCTCGTTTCGGCAGGCCGGCCACGTCCCGCCGCTCGCGCTCCAAAACAGACAAGTCGCCCTCGACCTGGTAAAGGTTTTCCCCGGCCGCCTTGGCGATCACCCAGGCAACGTCGTCGAAGGTGTATTGCGCAACCTTGCGCGGGTCGGGGTGGTGGGTTTCCGGCCACATCAGTGCAGTCACGTCGCGCTCCAGGTCGGCGATCAGCTGGGCGATGACCGCGAGCCCTTGCCCGATGGTCTCTGCATCCGTAACGTTACGGCCTACCGAGCGCTGACTCTTCCCCATCGATCCTCCCGGAACAGATCCCGACACACCGCATAATGATGCCCTGACGGTGTTTCAATGTCGCGCCGCTGATTGGGTGATAGGGGTGGTGGAGGAGCCGACGGTCCGTGACGGCCCGTGGGGTTTGCGGGCGGGTTCGCGGTTCGGGCACTACCGGCTGAAGCAGTTCTTATGTCAACCGAAACCCGTCGCGAGCTGATTCGCCCCGCTTCAGATCGCTGGATCAGCAGGTGACGTGAAGGACCGCGCAGACCTCCCGTCGCTTGAGGCCCGCGATCAGCCGGCAGGCTTGTTCCGTCGGGACAGCGACAAGGTCAATGTTTCGGTGGGCAGCCTCCGCCACCACCTCGGGCATGATCGGCAACGAGCCGTGGGCCCCGGTGCCGATGATCAACCGGGGTCCGCCCCACGGGAGCTCCTCGTCGGCCGAGAGCGGAGTGTGTCCGAACTTGTCGCGGTATGGCTTCGAGGGCTTCTTGCTCCGTTTGCGCACGGT